>DAOUQR010000164.1 GCA_030625525.1 Pseudomonadota bacterium
TACTTGCGATAGCGGCTTTGATTTTTAATGCCATGTCATTTGAATGGATCAGCGTTTTACCTTTGAGATGGCCGCAACGTTTTGGGAAGGTTTGATCTTCAATGTGAATAGCAGCAACGCCTGCATTTTCAAATTCATTGACACAACGGATCATATTCAATTCATTACCAAAACCTGTATCCGCATCGGCTATGACAGGGCAATCCACTGCATTCACAATTTCACGCATCCTATCGACCACTTCAGTCAGTGACAGCAAGCCGATGTCCGGGCGTCCAGTACTGCGTGCAATTGCGCCGCCACTGGCATAAACACATTTAAATCCAGCGGTGTTTGCTAACTTGGCGGACAAGCCATTGAACACGCCAGGGGCAGTAATAAACTCTTTTTGCATCAATGTTTTTAGCGTCGCCATTGTCTAGTCCCTATTTGGTCGGTCTTAATTGTGGGAACAAAATCACATCACGAATTGACGGTGAATCGGTAAATAACATCACTAAGCGATCGATACCGATCCCCTCACCTGCTGTGGGTGGCAAACCATATTCTAAGGCTTGGATATATTCTTCATCGTATTCCATCGCTTCTAAATCACCACCGGCTTTCGCTTTAACTTGCGCTTGAAAACGCTCAGCTTGATCATCTGGATCATTAAGCTCCGAAAAACCATTCGCAATTTCCTTACCTCCAACAAAAAACTCAAAGCGCTCTGTAACAAAAGGATTGTCATCACTGCGTCGAGCCAAAGGCGAGGTTTCAGTTGGATATTCTGTAATAAATGTTGGTTGAATCAGTTGGTCTTCAGCGGTTTTTTCGAAAATTTCAATTTGAATTTTACCTAAGCCATAATCGTCATGAATCGCAATTCCTAAATTCTCAGCAATTTTTCTAGCGCTGTCATAATTATCGATATCCGCTTCTGTGAGATCAGGATTGTAATGCAAAATTGATTCTCTAACCGTCATACGATTAAACGGTTTATCTAAATCAAAGGTTTCCCCCTGATAGGTAATTTGACGCGTTCCTAACACGGTATCAGCAACAAATCGTAACATCGATTCAGTTATATTCAATAAGTCATGATAGGTTGCATACGCCTGGTAAAACTCTAGCATTGTAAATTCAGGATTGTGTCGAGTCGACATGCCTTCGTTTCTAAAACTTCGATTAATTTCAAACACACGTTCAAAGCCGCCCACCACTAAACGTTTTAAATAAAGCTCAGGCGCGATGCGTAAAAACAAATCCATATCTAAAGTATTATGATGCGTGACAAACGGTCTAGCCACAGCACCGCCCACTAAATCATGCATCATCGGTGTTTCAACTTCGAGAAAACGTCGGGTCACTAAAAATTCTCGAATAGCTGAAATAATTTTGCTTCGCGTTAAAAATGTTTCGCGTGTTTTTTCATTAGAAATAAGATCTAAATAACGATGGCGATAACGCATTTCCGTATCTGATAAACCATGAAATTTATCCGGTAATGGTCGCAATGATTTAGTCAACAACTGCAATCTATCTATCTTAACCGTCAGTTCACCCGTTTTTGTTTTAAAAAGCACACCTTCACCCGAAACAATGTCACCGAGATCCCATTTTTTAAATTCAGCATAAAATCCTTCAGGTAAATTATCACGCGTAATATAAAGTTGGATACGACCTGAGACATCTTGAATGGTGACGAAGCTCGCTTTACCCATAATGCGTCGCAACATAATCCGTCCAGCAATGCTGACGCGCTGATCAAGTCCTTGCAGTTCTTCTTTATCTTTTTCATCAAAGGATTGATGCAAGTCAGCCGCGAAATGTTCACGTTTAACCACATTTGGAAACGCTTGTCCTTGTGTACGTAAAGTTGCTAATTTTTCACGACGAATCGCAATAACTTCAGCTTCATCTTGAATCGGTGTTTGTTCATTCATGCTTACAATCCTTCTTTTAAACTGGCTTCAATAAATTGATCGATCTCACCATCAAGCACAGCTTGGGTATTACCTGTTTCAACACCGGTTCGTAAATCTTTAATACGAGATTGATCGAGTACGTAGGATCGAATTTGGCTGCCCCAACCAATATCCGATTTGGTGTCTTCGAGTGCTTGCTGTTCTACTCGCTGTTTTTGCATCTCAAATTCATACAATTTAGCGCGAAGTTGTTTCATCGCTTGGGCTTTATTTTTATGTTGTGAGCGATCATTTTGACACTGCACCACGAGCCCTGACGGTACATGCGTAATACGCACAGCAGAATCAGTCCGATTAACATGTTGCCCACCGGCCCCACTGGCACGGTATGTATCAATACGTAAATCAGCAGGATTAATATCAATGTCAATGACATCATCAATTTCAGGCGTCACAAAAATAGAGGCAAAAGAGGTATGGCGACGACTGCCTGAGTCAAAAGGAGATTTACGGACTAAGCGGTGCACGCCGGTTTCAGTTCGTAACCAGCCATAAGCCTGCGGACCCGTGAACTGAATCGTTGCGCTCTTAATACCGGCAACCTCGCCAGGAGAGACTTCAATCAACTCGGTTTTATAATCATGCTTCTCACCCCAGCGCAAATACATGCGCAACAGCATTTCAGCCCAATCCTGCGCTTCAGTGCCGCCTGAACCTGACTGAACGTCTAAATAGGCATTATTGCCATCCATCTCACCGGAGAACATGCGTTGAAATTCGAGTTTTTCGACTGTGGATTGGAATTCTTGAACATCATTGCTAATTTCTTCTACAGTATCTTGATCATCTTCACTTAAGGCAAGCTCCAATAAATCATTCGCATCGTCTAACTGTTGCCCCAAATCTTTTAAAGAATGCACGACCACTTCTAGCTGAGCGCGTTCACGCCCGAGGATCTGCGCTTTTTCAGGGACATTCCAAATATCAGGTGCTTCCAATTCTCGTAAAACGTCTTCTAAACGACTCGCTTTCTGATCATAGTCAAAGATACCCCCTAAGCGCATCAGAACGCTCATTGAGATCCTTTATCTGGCTTCGCAACGCATTGATATCAATCATTAGGGTCCACTCTCAACACAAAATTGCACCAGTATAAAGGAGTTAAAAAAATCCACAAGCTCAATATATTCAACTGATTTCAACTTTGCTATTGAATCCAATTTAAAACTTTTTTATCATAGCGGACACATTTTTTGAGAGTATGGATGATGAAAGATAAAAAGCAATTTGCCGAACGTTTTAATTCACTGTTAGACGAGCTAGAAATTCCTCCCAAACATTCGGGACGAATTCAGTATGTGGCGGAGCTATTTGGCCTAACCCATCGGGGTGCAGGCAAATGGGTCAATGGCTTAGCCTTACCGCCCAAGAAAAAACGTGAGCTAGTCGCTAAAAAACTCGGGATCAATTTTGAATGGCTTGAGTTTGGTCGTGGCGAGATGCTCATCCCTGACGCGGAACCCATGAGCTATAAGCCATCTGAGATCCCCATACTAACAATGTATCAAGTGAGTTTGTATCCTGAGTCCCTGGATCGTTCAACACTAGAAACCGTCTATGTTGATTTAGATATCAGTGATAATTCATTCGGTGTCTATATGCATGACAACAGCATGATGCCCATGTTACCGAAAGACACACTGCTTATCGTCGATCCCAATGTAAAACCCAAAAATAATGAATATGTTGTGATCTACTTGATAAATGAAAAAATAGTCGTTGCCAGACGCATTCTTAGTGCAGATGATAACACCTATTATATCGCCCTGGATCCGACCTCACCGCCAATACCGAAAGGTAAGCAAGCAAAATTCATCGGCAAAGTAGTCCAGGCTCGCGTTCCCTTATAACGCCAATCTAAAACACTCACCCTTCACACACTGAAGGGTGAGTAAGTTGAGAGCTATGGAACCATAATAGTGTGAACTATTATTGATTTGTTATTTTAATCCCTGCATGCACATCACCTCCTTGTATAGTTGAAACTCAGACGAATAAGTACTGCGGCT
>DAOUQR010000210.1 GCA_030625525.1 Pseudomonadota bacterium
TTCCTCCTAAACATCTGCATTCTAGGGGTCGCAAAAGTCCAACTAATAAACCTCCAGCGCGCCCAACACCGCCTAATCAAAACCCTAAAATTAAACGCTCTCAGTAACGCATCAATCTATCTAAACCAAAACTGCCAACAACAAAGAAATCACTGCCATCAAATCCCACATTATTTTAAAACCCCCGAAATAAGCTGCGCCCCAGAAGGCCGGCACTATAAATTAACCGCGACCCCAACAATAAAACTAGAGGTACAAACCTGTGAAATCTCAAAGCGGCCTAACACTTACTGAATTAATGATAGCCATGTTCGTTAGTAGTTTAGTGAGCGTGGCAGGATTACGGTTTTTTATCAGTCAATTACAACAGCATCAGCGGATCATCGCCTACGAAGAACTCTCTGATCAAGTGCGTTTATCAAGCCAGTTAATCCGTTTTGATCTACAAAAAGCAAAGCAAAAACTATGCTTAAATAAAGAAGCGCTAGGAAAAATAAGCCTTCCAAAAAATTTCCCATTTAAATCACTCTGGTCAAACCTTATCAATTTCAAACAAGGTCAATTAGACATACTTAACTTTGATGAGCGTATGAACGGAAAAAAGGTCGTATCAAATGTTTTATCAGTCAATGACACCTCATTGAAAAAAGAACGTTGGATACTGCTAACCAATTGTCAGCAAGGTTCCCTAAAGCAAATCAAATCGATTTACGTGATCAATGCAAAACAATCGCAACTGCGTTTACAATTGTCGATAAATAAAGGTTTAGAGGGGCATCTCTATGTCTATCCCATCAATAAAATAACTTACCAAACACGTAAAACCACTCGTCGCCATCCAAATGGTCAGAGCGTCATGGCACTTTACCGTAAACACTGGCCACAGCGTTCACAAGAAGTGGTGACAGGGATTCAAAAAATAGAGTATCAAACAACAAGCGGTGCGCCACAGTTTATACTGCACGGACAAGCTTGGTCGAACGCACAGTGGTTAAAACGAACATGGGCGATCCTACGATGAGAAAGGAGGAGGGCAGTGCTATCGTTCTGGTGATGATCATTTTAATGATCATCAGCTTGTGGATTTTAAACGAATCCGATTGGGGCGTACTACAAACGCGTCATAACGCCTTAATCCTCTCTCAACTTAAGCTTAACGAAAAAAATAGGCAGCAAATAAATCAAGCAAAAAAACAAATTCAAACCCAGCGTCTCTCCCGTTGCTATAGCGCAATGCCCATTAATGATTTTCAGAAATACTGGCAATCACACCCGCAATGTCAATTTTTAATTGAAAAATTACAAACTTTCGACCAGACTCAAGCACGGATCTATCAAGTCACAACACACGCTAAAAAGGAAATCGTGTCATGGAAACCATCAAGCTCACCCTCGAAGACAGCATCGCAACACTCGCATTTAATAGTCCAGAAGTGATGAACACCTTTACATCACAGATGTCGATTGACCTAGAAAGCGCCATCCGAACCCTCGAAAACAATCCATCCATCCGCGCTGTTTTGCTAAAAGGTGAGGGCGCTTGTTTTATGGCCGGCGGCGATATTAATACCTTCATGAATCCTCCTGAAGTTCTAGGTAAAGTCATCCCCGACGTGATCGACCGCCTGCATCGCAGCATGCTGAAACTTAGACAATTACATTGCCCCGTTCTTGCCTGTGTCCATGGATCAGTCGCCGGAGCCGGTGTGAGTTTTATGCTCGCTTGTGACCTAGTGATAAGTGCCGACAATACCATCTTTAGTACCGCTTATTGCGCCATTGGTACATCACCGGATGGCGGATCGACGTATTATTTACCGAGAGTGTTAGGGACTAAACGAGCGATGCAACTCTTCATGACATCCGAACGTTTTTCTGCAGAACAAGCCCAAGAATGGGGCATAGTCAACTGGGTCGTTCCAGCCGATGCATTAGAAGAGCAAGCCAATCAAATGCTTTTAAAATTAGCCAATGGGCCGACGAAATCCTTTGCTAAAGTGAAGCAACTGATCTATCAATCCGAACAACAAACGCTAGCCTCACAATTTGAACTCGAACGTCAGTGTTTTCTTAACTCCATTCAAACAGAAGATTTTCAAATCGGTGTTAACGCATTTATAAATAAACAAGCCCCTAAATTTACAGGCAAATAAAAGGATTTAATCATGTTAAAAAATAAAGTGATATTTATAACAGGCGCGAGTCGAGGCATTGGTCGTGAAATCGCATTACGTTGTGCAAGGGATGGAGCAAAAATTGCGATACTGGCTAAAACCGTTGAGCCACATCCAACGCTCGAAGGTACGATTTACACCGTTGCAGATGAAATAAAAGCGATCGGTGGAGAAGCACTTCCCATACAAACCGATATTCGAATGGATGATCAGATCGAAGCCGCCGTCAAAAAAACGATCGATGCCTTCGGTGGGATCGACATATTGGTGAATAATGCCAGCGCGATTAGTATCAGCGATACATTGCACACACCGATGAAACGTTTTGATCTCATGTTTGATGTGAATGTGCGCGGCACGTTTGCCTGTTCTCAAGCTTGCCTACCGCATTTGTTGAAAGCAGAAAACCCACACATACTCAATTGCGCACCGCCGTTAAACATGCTCTCTAAGTGGTTTAAAAACCATGTGGCCTACACGATGTCAAAGTACGGAATGAGCATGTGTACCCTCGGCATGGCAGAAGAATTTAAAGAGCAGGGGATTGCCGTCAATTCACTCTGGCCTAGAACACCGATTGCGACAGCAGCCATCAAAGTCAATTTCCCACAAATCTATGAAGCTACACGAAAAGCGAGTATTATGGCCGACGCCGCATATGCGCTGTTATGTAAAAATAGCCGCGATATGACCGGACAGTTTTTAATTGACGAAGAGTTACTTCGCGCAGAAGGTATCGCTGACTTTAGTGATTATGCGACCAACCCTGAAGTCGAACCCATCACTGGGTATTTATTTGGAGATGAGTAGTTGAGTAGTATCGAACACGTAGAAATATTTACAGACGGCGCCTGTCGAGGCAACCCGGGTCCGGGTGGTTGGGGAGCCGTCTTACGTTATAAAGGGCGGGATAAACACCTCAAAGGCAGTGAAGATCCGAGTACCAATAATCGAATGGAATTAACCGCAGCCATTAAAGCCTTAGAATCACTGACACGCCCCTGTGAAGTTGTACTGACAACCGATTCCAAATATGTAAAAGATGGCATTACCCAATGGATCCATAATTGGAAAAAGAATGGGTGGCGTAACGCGAGTAAAAA
>DAOUQR010000036.1 GCA_030625525.1 Pseudomonadota bacterium
CTAAATTTTCACCAATAAAAAGATGTTTGATTGAGGTAGGTAGATCGGCTTTTTTTGATTTGCATTTATTATGTAATACGAAAGCGCCGAGATCTTGTGGATAGTAATGCAATAATTTTTGTAAACAATAAGCAAGGGTTACGCGGGTATCGTCAATTTCATCCACCACGAGAATATTTTTGCCGGTAATTTCGAGTTGATCCGGATTGATCCATTGTTTTGTTACAGGCGCGGATTGTGGTTCATGGGCCTCGTTATAAAATTGAATGCTGACGGTGTATAAAGGCACGTTTAAAAATGACCGTAAAATACGCGCAGGAATGAGTCCGCCGCCACCAATCGCAAGGATTAAATCGGGGTTAAAATCAGAATCAATGATTTCTTTTGCTGATCTTTGAATGATGCGGTGTATATGATCGTAGGTGAAGTTTAGATTTTTCATGACAATCCATGCTTGCTAAGTGGAGCGCAATTCTAGCATAATTTGCCACATGATGCTTACACCACCCAACAGTGAATCTGAACTCATCGAGCGAGCTCAACAATTAGCCGGTTTAACCCTGGCGCAATTGGCAGCACGCTTTAATCTCCCTGTGCCTACGGATCTTCGCCGTGAAAAAGGCTGGATTGGGCAACTGTTAGAGCAAGCCTTGGGTACGACGGCGGGCACTTTACCTAAGCCGGATTTCATGGAGCTAGGTATTGAGTTGAAGACGATACCGATCGATCGCTGTGGCAAGCCTTTAGAATCTACCTTTGTTTCAACCATTCATTTGTTAGGAGTGAGCCGATTGACTTGGGAAAGCTCGTACGTTTACCAGAAACTCAAGCGGGTGCTTTGGGTGCCCATTTTAGCAGAAAAGCACCTAAGCATTGCGGACCGTCAAATCGGCACGCCGTTTTTATGGTCGCCGGATACAGAACAAATGGCCGCGTTGCGCCAAGATTGGCAAGAACTAACAGACATGATAGCCCTCGGAGAGTTAGAAAAAATCACCGCACGTCACGGACGCTATTTACAAATACGCCCCAAAGGTGCCAACGCCAAAGCGCTAGTCACAGGTATTAATGAAAATGGTGAGCGTATCAAAACCCTGCCGCGCGGCTTTTATCTTCGCGCTTTGTTTACCAAGACGTTACTGCAAGACTATTTTTAGCGACTCAGTTTTGGCTGAATTGTTCGATAGAGACTCAGAGCGAAATATAAAATAACGTATGCCACAGTATAAGCCACTAAAATTACATTTAATTTAGGATGAATCCACAGCAATAAAAAGCTCACAATCCCATAAACCACCGTGGCAAGCAGCATCAGTCGTCGTGTACAGGTGCGTTTAAATAGATGCTCCATGCGAGACGGGTAAACATATTTAATCGGCACAAATACGAGTATCGCTAGCACGATTAATAAGACAGCGTTAAACGCAGCGGGCGTTTGGAATAAAAATAAATACAACACCGCCAAATTCCAATAGCTCGGAAAACCTAAGAAAAAATTATCATCCGTTTTAGCATTCGTTTGTGTGAATTGGTAAGCCGACGATAAGACGATCGCCATGATGACGACATCGCGCCAAATGCCATTTAAAAAATCAGGATGAATAAATAAAAAGAAAGCGGGTGTTATCACGTAATTAAGATAATCCATGATGTTATCTAACATCGCGCCATCAATTTGTGGGAGCACCATTTTGACGCGCACCAGTCTAGCCAGCGTGCCATCGACCGCATCAATAACAACGGCCGCACCCATCAACCATAAAGCCAAAACATATTGATGGCGGTAGATTGCAATTAACGTATAAAACCCAATAACAGCCGTGCTGGCGGTGAGTAAATGCACTAAGGCGCCGGCTACGCGGCGTTGCCAGGTGATTTCAATGTGATCCATGGTAGGCCATTCTTATGCGATAAAACAAAGATGGCAATGATACGCGACCTCACTCCAGAACAAAAATACTTTTTGAAGTCAACACTTTGGCAATAAAATGAGCAAAGCGTCAAGTAATCAACTATAGTCAAAGAGGTGACATTAAACGTTGTATAGGAGGTGTCTGATGTCTAAAACCAAAAATGTAATGAAACTGGCAGGGCTCTGTGCTTTGCTGCTGAGCCTTCATGCCAATGCTGGCATGATTGAGAAAGCTCTGATTGCTGGTCAACATACCGATGTGGGCACCGTCAAAGTTAGTGATGATGGTAATCACATTTGTGTTCAAATGTCGACAGAAGGCAATTATAAGATGCAAGCGGTACATATCGCGGTGGTTGCAGAAACCGATGAGTTTACAACCAATAAAAAAGGGCTACCCATGATAGGCCATTTTTCCGTGAATGAATCATTCGGTGAACCACAATCGAGCTTTGAAACTTGTTTTAGTATGGCCGATTTGGGCTTGTCACTGGGTGACATGTCGTTTGTCGCTGCTCATGCTGAAGTGGTTGAATTAGCATTCCCACCGATTACTGATGATGATCTTGCTAACCTGATGTTGCCAAGCCAAGTGCAAATTATACCCAGCCGACCTGGAACGGGTTTTGGTGATCCCTCGTATTGGGATGTTGAAATTCTCGATTCTGATTTAGCGGGTGACTATGATGGTTGGTGTGTTGATACAAGCCGCACGTTGTCAGGCAATCAACAGTATACGGCCGATGTGTTTTCAAGCTATGACCAAAATGCAAATACCATGATTGATAAACCAGAAAATCTTCCAGAGGTGAACTGGTTAGTGAATCAGGATTTTGTTGGGCAAGCTGCACCAGGACCGTGTACTGGAAATTATACGATGGGCGATGTACAGCGTACAATTTGGGAATTAGTGGATGATAATTCATCGACTGCCGGTTTAGGCCCCTGGGATGCTTGTCGTGCAGAGCAGATTGAAGCCGCTGCGATTGCAAATGGTAGTGATTTTGTTCCGCAGTGCGGAGACACGCTCGCAATTGTATTAAAACCCTACACGAGTAATGGTTCACTTCGACAAATCATCATCCATCAAATATTGGTAGCCGAGTTACCACTGGTTTGTGATCCTGAGATTGTAGGCGAAGAAACCGCTTGGGGTGATGGTATTGAGGGTACCCCGTTTAATCCAGATAAGAGCTGGTCTAAGTATTTTAAATATACGATCATGGAATGAGAAAAACTCTGAGGAGGGCGTCACCCAGGTGCTCTCCAGTCGGGTTCATTTTTGACTCGATATGGATTTTTTCGCAAGATCAAACTTTTTGTTGACAATGCCCTTGTGTTGCATTAGTTTCTCCTGAGTATCTTATTAATCTCAAGGAATGAGAAATGTTTAAAACTAGGAAGCAGTTTAGCAGTAAAGATATGTTAATTTATCTTGGGTTAACCAAGACAGTGTTGTTATTAAGTCACATCGATAACTATCATGAAAAGATGGAGTACAGTCGTGAAAAATTCTGTTTAGAACACTCTTTGCATTCAATGAAGGCGCAGGTGAGTGGGGGTGCTTTTATTGAGTCACTGATTTTTTTTATTGAGAAGGGTAAAAAATTTCGGGCCTCTTTGATGCCTATCACGCAGTCGCAAGAGCAACAACGATTGTTCGATGTAGTCTATGGCCGTTATGTTCCGTATTTTTCATACGATTATGTCACAACCAATGATTTAGTCGATTTGCTAAAGACAGAACGTCTTCAAAGAATCTATGCGAAGGCGGTGTCGGCAAGACAGCAAGTTATACGTTACAAACGTCGGATGCGTGATGAGACTCAACGTAGTTTTTACGCTGAAACGGAAAATTATCTTGATTCATTGATCGAAAATGATCTTCCAAATGAAATCAGTTATATCAAATCGGTTTTATTTGCCCGATTAAAGTCTGCCGTTTCACCGATGACCTTTGGTCAGCATCAGTTATTGCATTCAGCGTTAGATCTCTTGGAGCGTGGATTAAAAGAGAAGGGGCGTAGTTTATGGGGTAAGCATAAAAACAATTTTGACTTAGCTAGACGTGAGCCTTTACAAAAACCCATGACTGGCGAATTGTTTTTATTGGTCTTCTCTGCTTTATTTGATGGTTGTTCACGTGCAAAGATTAAATCTGTGCTGAACGTTGATAATGTTTTTGAGCGTGGTTCAGGATTGTTGGATGTTGATATTTGTCGTGTTGGAAATCGATTTTTAATGGTCCCAACACACCTTAACTCAATGTCTTTGACTGGTTTTAATTCGCCGAAATGGTTGTTCCCCGGGCGTTGGTGCATTAATCGAATTATTGAAAACCAACAATGGTTGATCTGTGCCGCTTCACAAAACTGGCCTGTTCCGCTGGATCAAAAATCCATACAACATAGTTATGCTTATTTAGCTGAACTTGATAAGGGGATACATCAAATAGATAACGCAGTGAAGTCGTTATCACCGTATTTTTCATGGGGATCAATTCGCAGGCTGAAGGATTGGAAATCAAGTTTAAAAAGTGTTGCAACCAATCTGAGTGAGTCACTGAGAGAGACTCAAAAAAAGAGTGTGCCGGATACTTATAAATATTTGTATGAAGAATATTTAGGGCATTATTCAAAACAACAGAAAGGAACAGATCAATTCAAATCGATTTTACAAAAATTTGAATTGCGAGATAGCAGAATTACTTTAAGCGAGATCAATGAGTTTTTGGGATACATTCAACAGTGTGCTGAAATTGATAATGAGGCGGATGAAATTGATGCGATCAAAATGTATGGCGCCCCCCTTATTCACCTTATACAAAAACACGTCGAAACCTTGTGGCGAGATAATAAAGAAAATCTGCGGGGCATGTTAAATACCATGAAAAAAATCGAGATGGCAGTGAATAGCTTAAACGTTGTATGTGAATTTTTTCATAAGCCGGATAAAAAAATATTGAATGCTTCTTTTCTACGTCTTGGGCAACTTTATTTTCATCGTTTTAAACGTCATTTAATGCAGGCGTCGTCTGCACAATCAGAAAATCAAATGAAAGTCGTTCGCGAATGGGGTGTAAAATATCAGAGGGTTTTTTCAGCTTTAACGCGATTGAATCAATCTACAGACGGTGAAGATAAAATCGTACAACGTATTTTTTGTTTATTTAATCATTATCATCCAGTGATGGAAAAGGCTAGCTATTATGCTCTGCTTGCAGATGTCAGCGAGTGGACTGATGAGTTGTTTGGACTGGATGAGAAAACAAACAATGGGAGTTTTAGCAAATGTTTCAAATACAATCGGGCCTTTTAAAGAATTTTTCTACAGAAGTGGGGAATGTAATCAATTTATTCTATTTAGAGTATAAATTTATAGACGGTGAAAACGATTCACGTGTGCGCACTTATGTTGATGGCATTCAAATGTTATTGGATAAAAACGATGACATATTTCAACTGTGTGAATCGCTTAAACTTTATATAGAAAACGATATGCAATCGTTTATGTGGGGACCTTTTGATCGATATTATCGATATAAACTCAGAATGTTAATGACTGAAGTCGTCACACAAGATCAATTTAGTGTGGTGAAATTGAGTTCGGCGATCAAAATCAGTGTGGATCAATTAGCAGCAAAATACGATGCGGTCATGCTGTTAACTTCTGATGTTCGTGAGAAGATAGAAACACTTGAAGACACGTCGATAGTGAAAACTCGAGATGTTAAACTTCTAGTGTCGGATGCTGATGGGAGAAGCAAACGTTTTGAGTTTTGTGTTGAAGCACTCAAGGAAAATTTCGATGTGGAACGTAAGAAATTTGAAGGATTGTATGAGAAACTGGCGTTGGATGTGGTGAGGCTTAAGGAAGAAAATCAAGAGCTACGCGACTTCATTAAATGTTACAAAAAAGATCACGAAAAAGATCACGAAGAAAATCGTGAAAAAAATTACGGAAATAATTAAGCAGAAACTCGCATCTTCAGGTGTAATGGGTATATACCCACTACACCTGAACGGTTAACCGTGTTTAAAATTACGTAATTTATTTTTGAGTTTGGCATATAAACTGGGTAACCACTTGAGATTAGCTTTGTTGTTGCCTGCAGGTGCTTCGTAGCGTAAATCATTCGGAACACTGACTACTTCAACATTACGCATACCGGTTTCGCCGACCAATACAAATAATTCATTGATGTTGGCGTCACCAATCGCAATGCAACCGACGGATAATTCTGCGCCGTGAATAAAAATGTTGCCGCCTAATTTTTTACGACCCTCGGCTTTGGCGTGCGAGCGATCAAATGCGTTGGGATAATCGAGTTTTAATGACAGTTGTAATGCGCTAAAAGGATTTAATTCGACAATACGGTAGATCCCTTCGGGGATTTGCCGGTCAAATTCACGGAGCTTAGGTCCTGGTCCGCCGCTGAAAGCATGCATGGGGTAGGTTTTAATATAGCGCCAGCTACTCACATGGCCCTTAGCCCAAAGTTCAACTTTACGTTCCTTTTTGAAGACTAATAGCTCAATTTTTGCAGGAGGAAAGGGAAGGCCGGCGTCTTTAAATTCCGCTTTTAAGGTTTGATTGGCGTGTGGGCCGTATTGATCAATGACTTCGCGCGTGGCTTTATTCCAATCCTTGGTATCAATATGTTTGCCACCATAACTAGTACAACCTGAAATGAAAACAACGTAGAAAAGTAAGCTAAACATCCGCTTCATTATTATTTATATCCTTTACAGCTTCGTGAGTGAGCAGAAGATTACCATGAAAATCTGGAAGGTCAAGCTTTGAGCCTCAGCCAGTAGTTGTGTACGCTTTTTTCTAGTTCAACTAGTACAAAAATTATCAAGGCGAAGCCAATAATCAAGGTCCATTGAAAGAGTTGGATGGGGCTGGTGGCAAATAAGGTTTGCATCACCGGGGTATAGGTCAATAGCAGTTGGAGGATCAATACCAGTGCGCTGCCGAGCAAAGCGTATGGATTGGTGAAGAAACGTCTCAACGACAATGCGTTTTGGGTTAAGTGGCGACAATTAAATAAATAACTCACTTCGGCCAGGACTATCATGTTGACGACAACCGTTCGACCATGGCTGATGCTCATGCCAAGATGACGTTCATATAAAAACAAACTCATCGCGGCGAGAGTAAATAAAGCGGTGACATACACGGTTCGCCAAATCAAATACCCTGACAATAATGGCTCATCAGCTGTTCTAGGATTGCGTTGCATCAGATTTTTTTCAGCCGGTTCAAAGGCGAGTGTTAAGTCTAGTGCGACGGTGGTCACCATATTAATCCACAGTATTTGCACGGGCGTGATTGGCAATGTCGTTCCAAATAATACCGCGAAAAAAATTATCATCGCCTCAGCGCCACTATTGGGCAATATATATAAAATCGCTTTTTTTAAATTGTCATACACGGTGCGACCGGCTTCAACAGCACGTTCAATGGAGGCAAAGTTGTCGTCGGTTAAGACCATGTCAGCGGCAGCTTTGGATACTTCGGTGCCTTTGATGCCCATTGCTACGCCAATTTCTGCTTGTTTTAAGGCCGGTGCATCATTCACACCATCACCGGTCATCGCGACAATTTGGTGATTTTGTTGTAAGGCTTTAACTAAACGGATTTTATGTTCGGGTGTTGTTCGCGCATAAATATCGATCTGCATGACAATTTTTGCGAGTTGTTTATCGCTTAAGTTGTCGATGTCGTGGCCTTCTAGTACTTTATCAATGTGTTGCAAGCCAATCTCTTTGGCAATTGCTAGGGCGGTTAATCGATGATCGCCGGTGATCATTTTGACTTGGATCCCTGCGTCTTGACAGTGTTTGACGGCTTCATGGGCTTGGCTTCTGGGGGGATCAATAATGCCCACCACGCCTAGAATTTTAAGATCATGAAGGTTGTCGTCATTATTCAATGCCGTTTGCTCTCGGGGAATAAATTTGTACGCAATGGCCAAGACGCGTCGACCCTTACTGGCCAGGCTATCGATCTGATTTAGCCAATGTGATTTTTCTTGTGGGTTGCAGCGGGCGATAAGGCGTTCTGGTGCGCCTTTGATGTAGAGAATATTTTGTTG
>DAOUQR010000112.1 GCA_030625525.1 Pseudomonadota bacterium
AGGATGACGCCCTGTATTCTTTTCAAATTGAGAATTGCTGCTAAGTTGTAACTTCTCGATCTAAACCACTTGCCCGGCGGCCCACCCAGATGACCAGGCCCATTGAAAGTTATAGCCTCCCAGCCAACCGGCGATGTCGAGTACTTCACCGATAAAATACAAGTTAGGGACCTGCGTGGCTTCCATCGTTTTTGATGAGAGCATATTGCAGTCTACCCCGCCGAGGGTGACTTCTGCTGTGCGGTATCCTTCGGTGCCGTTGGGTTTGATTTTCCATTGTTTGAATTGTTGGGTGATATCCGTGATATCTTGATGTGTGAGTGTGGATAATGGCGTTTCTGCTAAGTTTGGCTGGAGAAAAGTTTCCACCAAACGTTTGGCGAGCTGTTGTGATAAAAAAGTTTTAAGCCGCTGTTTCGGGTTGTCTTTAATAGCCTTTTGTATTTCTTCTTTCAGATCATAATTAGGCAATAAATCAATGTTGATGGTTTCGCCTGGTTTCCAGTAAGACGACAATTGTAAAATAGCAGGACCGCTTAATCCTCGATGGGTAAATAAAATGTTTTCTAAAAACGATTGCTCATGATTAGTCACTTCACAAAAAACAGAGATGCCTGATAGGGATGACAAATGATCTTTATCATGATTATGTAATGTTAAAGGAACTAAGCCTGCGCGAGTTTCAAAAACAGCTAAGCCAAATTGTTTCGCTAGCTCATAACCAAAAGGGCTTGCGCCTAAGCTTGGAATGGACAATCCACCTGTGGCGATTACGAGAGATTGACAAGTATAAGATTGACGTTCGGTTTTAACATTGAAACGATTGTCCGGCGTGCGCGTAATTTTTGTTACGGTTGTTTTTAAGCGAATATCAACATGATGTTTTTCACATTCAGCTAAAAGAATATTTAAAATATCTTTGGCTTTGTTATCACAAAACAATTGACCGGCCGTTTTTTCATGGTAGGGGATCTGATAGCGATCAACTAATTCAATAAAATCCCACTGCGTATAACGACTCAAAGCAGATTTACAAAAATGCGGATTGTGTGAAAGATATTTTTCAGGGCCAATATAATAGTTTGTAAAATTACAACGCCCACCACCCGACATTAAAATTTTCTTACCCGGTTTGTTCGAACCCTCAAGTACAATGACGCGCCGACCACGCTTACCTGCCTCAATAGCACACATCAAACCGGCAGCACCCGCACCAATCACGATGACATCAAAATCTTGCTGCATGTCTAATGCGCCTTAAAATCCATGAAATAAAGTGCGTCATTATATCATTAACCAGGGCTGTAATGATGCAAGATATAACGGAAATTTATAAATTTTATTATCATTATCGTGTGAAATATTATTGGCTGATAATATCACAGAGTAATTTGGATGGTATTTATTAATTAGTTTTTCCAGGCTTTTCGCTCGTGTATTTGTACCTGCTTTCACTTCAATAGGGATTATTCCCGAGTCGGTAGTTTGAAGAAATTCAATTTCAGCTCGATGTTCTTGCCATGAAAAAATCGTATTCATGTCGTGGAGATCATTTGAATACAATGCTTGTGCAACAAAATTTTCTGCAATATAACCTTTGTAGCCACCATAGTTATCTTGCATGATCGTTTCGGGTGAAATCTCACAGCGGGCACCCAGCAAACCAACATCGGAATACAATAGTTTAAATAAGCTTTCTTTCGCGTACGCTTTAAGAGGTTGCTCTATCGTATATGCGATCGGCACTTTAATTATAAGATCAGCTGCATCTAGCCAATCGATCGCGCCCGCTAATCGTTGGTAACGGTCAATGCCCGGAATAACATCTTTAAAACGAAAGCGGTCAGCCATGTCATTTTGTGTGCTGGCCAATTGAATCGCGGCACTTCGCCAAACTCGGGCTATGTGCATGGCGTTGACTTTTCCAGCATGTTTAGCGATATCTGAGTTATAGGCCACAATAATTTCGTGCTGTTTAATTCTCACTTCTTGTAGGGCTGCTATGGGGTTGTTTTGCTTATTAAGAAATGTTTTTACAACCTCAGGCATTCCGCCTATCGTGATATAGAGTTTCCATAACTGCCAGAGTTGTTGATGTGCAAGTTCGGGTAAAGCAGTGTTGTAATCATGTTGTTTTAATAAATGGATTAATTGATCTTGTTGGTGGGCTTCAAGCCACTCTGTAAAATTCATCGGGTGAAGCTTTAGCATATCAACTTTTCCAACGGGAAAAGAATGCGAGTGCAAATGTACACCTAATAGTGAGCCGGCTGCCGCTAAAGCCAATTTAGGACAATTTTCATGAAAATATTTCAGGCTAGTCAGTGCAGCTGGGCAGGCTTGGATTTCATCGAAGATCAAGAAATCTTGTTCGATATTAATATCCTTGCCAAAGTTAAAGCTTAACTCGGTAAGAATGCGTTTTGGATCGAGATTTTTTTCAAAAATTTTGTGTAAGTGTAAATCGCTTTCAAAATTAATGTAATAGTAATTTGGAAAGTTGTCTTCGCCGAACTGTTTAAGTAGATATGTTTTGCCGACTTGTCTAACCCCTTTAAGTAATAGGGGTTTTCGATTGGGTTTAGTCTGCCATTTAACAAGGGCTGTTAACAATTTTCGTTGCATTTTAAGTGTCTGAATGGTTGATTATTGTTTAATTATAGACAGGCATGACGGTTTTAGCAAGTATAAAACGGCATAAATGACGTTTTATGCAAGTGAAAACTGTCGTTTATGCCGTTTTTTGCAAGTTTAGTTGTTCATAATGCCATGGGGAACATGGCCTGTCGGGACATGTTGATTGGCTGAATCACAGTGACCGCGTTGGTCATCGAAGAAAAAGTCTGCGCGAAAGGCTTTTAAAAATTTGCCTTTGTCGAGGCCGCCGAGAAAAAGAGCTTCGTCAATGCGGATATCCCATGCGCGAAGTGTGCGAATGACGCGTTCATGCGCTGGAGCGGAACGGGCTGTGACTAACCCCGTGCGTATCGGGCAGTTTTCAGCTGGAAATCGTTGTTGCACGTTATGTAGCGCTTGTAGAAATCGTGCGAATGGACCGGCTTGTAAGGGTTTATTGGCGTTTTTGATTTCATTTTTGGCGAAGGCATCTAAGCCTTGTTCTTGATAGATTTTTTCACTTTCATCAGAAAAAACCACAGCATCGCCATCGAAAGCAATGCGTATTTCACCAATGTCTGTATGCTGATTTTTATTGGGTAAGATAACTGCGGCTGCACAGTGTGCATCAAGGGCTTGTTTAACATCTTCAGCGTTCGCTGAGAGAAATAAGTCGGCATCAAATGCGTGAATATAATCGAATGGGCTATTACCATTGGTGAAAGATGCACGAATGATACTGAGTTGGTGATGTTGGATGCTATTAAATATTCGCAAACCGGTATCAGCGCTGTTGCGCGATATTAAAATTACTTCAACTAGTGGCTCGTTGGTTTCAGGATCATGCAAGTTCAGTAATTTTTGAGTTAAGTTGAAAGCACTGCCGGGCTCAAGTAGATCATTTTCATGTTTTATTTGATAGGCGGCGTATGCGTCTAGGCCGTCTTTTTCAAAAACTTTGTGGCTGGCATCTAAGTTAAATAATGCGCGCGATGAGATCGCGATAACCAGTTTGTTGTCGAGATTTTGAGTCATGGTGATATTCTCAGTCGTGTTAATTTGTTTTGCAAAATATATCATCAAGTCGAGAAGAAAGAAATATCCAGTGTTAAAACCAGGTGGCCCTGAGATCGTCATCCTGTGGCTCGCACCCCAAATTTAAGAATTTCTAGTTAAAGTCCCAAGCGTGAAAATGTGGCAGCATGGGGAAATAGAGTGCGAGTTGGATTTTTTCCTCAGAAAATAATGCAGCATAACGCTCTAATTGTTCTCGATAAGTTTCAATCGTTTGATTCAGATCATCCGGTTGACCTGTTTTATAATCAATGATCCAGCGGACATTATTTTCATCAATAAAAGTACGGTCAATGATATATTGATGGTAGTCGTTATTGGAAAATTGTGTGAGCGCATATTCACATTGTGCTTGTTCATGTGATGCTAAGATCCATTGTCCGCGTTTGTCATTCATTGTATTCGTGATCGCCGTGAGTATTTGTTCAAGGCAAGTATCTGAGTTTTCTGGGCTGATACCTAATTGCAATAACTGAGATTGCCAAATGGATTCTCTATTTTTAATATTTGTATCTAAACCATGAGTCGCAATCCATTCTAGTTCAGCATGAATAATGACCCCAACTTCGCGTGCAAATTGCTGTTTCCACAAAAAACCATCGGCGGGCACAACGTTAGTTGCAGATGAAAAAGAGTGTGTGTCGGATTTTTTTGTGAATCCATTCATGCATCGACGACGATATTGAATTGTTGACTCTACCGCTTCATCGTAGAGGCTAGCGGAACCATAGTAGATAACATCATCCTGGACATGTTCCCAAAGTGGCGCTAATAAACTTGATTTAGGTGGAGCTTGTATCGTTTCTTCCTCATCAACGTCTAACACGGCAGTTAAATACAATTGATCTTTTGCTCGTGTACACGCAACATAAAATAATCGCTGCAATTCATACGCGTTCTTTTGTGTTTCCAATGTTTTTAAGTATTGATAAATATCATCACGCTCATGTTCTTGAGCTTTGATTGGTGAAAGGATTAAATCAATTTCACCTGCATCAGTGGGGCGTTGTTGCCACAATAAAATGGGTGTGTCTTGATTCGCACTGCGTCGAGCTAGTCCAGGTAAAAATACAAAATCAAATTCTAAGCCTTTAGATTTATGCATAGTCATTAACTGGACGGGATTTGGATCTTCGGATGCATTGGTCGCGAATAAACGATGAATATGTTTAAGTACATGTGAATAATCACGAAGATCACTGCCGGTATCGCATTGCTCTAAACAGTTTAAAAATGCATTTAAATTATCTTGT
>DAOUQR010000161.1 GCA_030625525.1 Pseudomonadota bacterium
GACACTTTGACTGGAGCTCCATACGATGATGCTTTGAAAACAGCGACAGTGCCAGATGGTACTCAATGGTTCTAATCATGGAGAACGTTTTTCCACACTCTAATAGTTTTTGATCAGAAACCTGACTTTTACTGAAGGTCCATATTTTAGCCTAGACCCAATATGGACCGTTCACTAGGCGTTGCTATTCAAATTACTTGTCACCAGCGGCACAATCACCTGCTATACTTTAAATAAGTAATAACAAGTTAAAAAGGAGCGTTTATGACACAGATATGGATTCTTGTAGCCAATGCATCTGAAGCCCGTTTTTATTCTTCCCCTAAAGCAAAGTTATTGAATGGCGATGCGCATTTAAGCGAAGTCACAACGTGTGGGCACCCCGAAAGTCGTATGAAAGGAGAGGAGCTTGTCTCTGATCGGCCCGGCCATAATGGTCATGGCACTTTTGTTGAGCCATTAGAACCGAAAAAAATCGAAGCGGATCTCTTTGCGAAACAGCTTGCCAGCACACTTGAGACTGGGCGTGTGGCCAATAAGTTTGACGAAATTATCTTGGTTGCCCCCGGGCATTTCCAAAATTTATTAAAACAACATAGCAACCAACAACTCCATAACATGATTAATGTTGCCATTGATAAAGACTACACCAAAGTGGCTGCTCATGAGTTATTGCCGACCTTGCTGACTCACTTGTAAACGCGTTCTCATACTTTATACCCATTACGCCTGAAGATGCGAGGGTCAGGCCTCAGGCCTGACCCCAAATACACTCTAAGCTCAAAAAGAACAAGACTAAAACTCGCAGTTTGGAGTGTGACCGGTGTATAATGCTCGCACTTTTAAACACGGAGTGTGGCATGATTTTCGATGCACCTTTACCTAAACGGAATGCTTTACGTGATGCGCTCGATCACGCATACCGCCAAGATGAAACTGAAGTCATTAATCAACTGATTGAGCTAGCGCAATCTCCCACCGAAGCAATCACACGTATTCAAACGCATGCAACACGATTTATTCAGGGTATACGTGATGCACAGGCAAAAAGCAGTGGCATCGAATCCTTCATGTATGAATATGATCTCACCAGCGAAGAAGGCGTTGCCTTGATGTGTTTGGCTGAAGCTTTACTGCGTGTTCCAGATAAAGCCACGCGAGATCAACTCATCAAAGATAAAGTCGCCTCTGCGGATTGGGCTTCTCACATGGGCCAAAGTGATTCTTTTTTTGTGAATGCGACCACTTGGGCTTTAATGCTAACTGGCAAGCTCCAAAAAAATGAAAAACAATCACGTTTTGGCGGTGTCTTAAAACGATTTTTTTCACGCAGCAGTGAACCCATCGTACGAAAAGCGGTCGGCACTGCGATGAAAATTTTATCGAAGCAATTTGTCTTAGGGCGCACGATTGAAGAAGCCGTGCAGCGAGCAAAAAATAAAGAAAAACAAGGTTTTCGATACTCCTATGATATGTTGGGTGAAGCTGCGCGAACGGCTGAAGATGCTGAACAGTATTTCCAATCTTACCAACATGCGATTGATATTATCGGTGCCCAGGGTTTTTCTGATGACGCGAATAAAAACCCGGGGATCTCTGTCAAATTATCCGCCCTGCACCCACGTTATGAATGGGCACAATACGACTCGGTGATGAGTGAACTGGTCCCACGATTATTTGCACTGTGTTTAAATGCTAAAGAAAAGAATATCGGATTAACGATTGATGCTGAAGAAGCGGATCGCTTGGATTTATCTTTGGATGTGATTGAAGCCGTTTTTAGTGATTCAGCATTAGGGAACTGGCAAGGTTTTGGTGTGGCCGTACAGTCGTACCAAAAACGCGCTTTTCATGTGTTAGATTGGTTAGCAGAATTAGCAAAAAAACATAAACGCTGTATTAACGTACGCTTAATCAAAGGCGCGTATTGGGATAGTGAAATCAAAAATAGCCAAATGTTGGGCTTAGATAATTATCCGGTTTTTACTCGCAAATCATCAACTGATATTTCTTTCCAAGCCTGTGCGAAAAAACTATTAAGCCATCGCGATGTTTTATTCCCGCGTTTTGCGACTCATAATGCGTATACCGTTGCATTGATTTTGGAATTAGTTGGTGATGACCGTGACTTTGAATTTCAATGTTTGCACGGCATGGGAGATAGTTTGTATCAACAAATTGTGCCTAAAGACGCCTTAAATATTCCGTGTCGTATTTATGCGCCGGTCGGACAGCATGAAGATTTATTACCTTATCTCGTGCGACGATTATTAGAAAATGGGGCGAACACCTCGTTCGTTAATCGTATTGCGGATAAAGAAGCACTGGTCACTGACTTGATCGAAGACCCGGTTGCCGTGATTAAAAATAAAGAAAATAAACCGCATCCAAAAATCCCCTTACCTAAAAATATTTTTTCACCCGCTAGAAAAAATTCTAACGGCATTGATTTGAGTCATGCCTTTGAATTAAAAAAATTAGACGATGATTTAACGCAAGCAAGCCAAAAAAGCTGGCAAGTTGGCCCGATCATTCATGGCAAAGAATTAAATAACAATTCGCATGAAGTATTTAGCCCTTCTAATCGACAGTGTGTCGTGGGTCATGTCAGTGAGACAGAGCCGGAACAAATTGAAGCCGCACTTCAACATGGTGATGCGGCTTTTTTAAATTGGGATAATCAACCCGTCGATGAGCGTGCTGCCATTCTTGAACATGCGGCTGAACTTTTTGAAAAAAATCGCTCTGAATTAATTTATTTAGCGATACATGAATCGGGAAAAACAATCCCCGATGCGATTGCAGAAGTGAGAGAAGCGATTGATTTTCTCTACTATTATGCAGCAGAGGCGCGTCGACAAATGACGGGGCCGACTCTATTAAATGGTTATACGGGTGAAGAAAATTCACTGCAATTATCCGGGCGCGGAATGATGCTGTGTATCAGCCCGTGGAATTTTCCTTTAGCAATTTTCACCGGTCAATTGGCTGCAGCTTTATCGGTGGGTAACACTGTGATTGCAAAACCAGCCGAGCAAACGCCGTTGATTGCAGGGCTGGCGGTACGTTTGTTACATGCGGCTGGCGTGCCGGGTGATGTCCTGCAATTATTACCGGGCAGTGGTTCTGTTGTTGGCGCAAGCTGTGTGGCCGATCCTCGCATCAAAGGTGTGCTTTTCACGGGTTCGACAGAAACTGCACGGATGATTAATCAATCCTTAGCAAATCGCCCAGGCCCCATCGTGCCATTCATCGCTGAAACCGGTGGTCAAAATACCATGATAGTGGACTCATCAGCCTTACTCGAACAAGTCGTTGATGATGTGATTACGTCTGCTTTCGGAAGTGCCGGGCAGCGTTGTTCAGCCTGTCGAGTCTTGTATTTACAAGATGACATTGCCGATCAGGCTATTAATATGCTCAAGGGGGCGATGGCAGAATTACGCATTTCGGACCCCGTACTGTTATCGACAGACATCGGTCCGATCATTGATTTCGATGCAAAAAATAGTTTAGAACAGCACGCGATAAAAATGGATGAACAAGGGGAATGTTTATTTCAAACCCCGATGCATGCCGATTGTGAACGCGGCATATTTTTCGCTCCGCGCGCGTATTTAATTAATTCGATTAATGATCTTGAGCGCGAAGTGTTTGGGCCAATATTGCATGTGATCCGCTTTAACAAAAAAGAACTCGACCAAGTGATCGATGACATTAACAACACCGGATACGGATTAACCTTAGGGATCCACAGTCGCATCGATGCAAACATCGACTACATTCAAACACGCATTCGTGTCGGCAATTGTTATGTTAATCGCAACATGATTGGAGCCGTCGTTGGCTTACAACCGTTTGGGGGTGAAGGCTTATCGGGCACAGGACCCAAAGCCGGCGGCCCACATTATTTACAACGCCTATGTTGCGAACGTACTCTGTCTGTGAACACAACAGCGGCAGGTGGAAACGCGACGTTATTATCGCTGGCGGAGTGACTATCTACCTGTT
>DAOUQR010000091.1 GCA_030625525.1 Pseudomonadota bacterium
CTAAATTCATAATGTTCTAAATAGCGTAAACCGCCATGGATTAATTTTGAGCTTGCTGAGGAGGTGCCAGAGGCTAAATCAGATTGTTCGACTAAGGTGACGTCTAAACCGCGTAGAGCGGCTTGTGCGGCGATACCGGTGCCATTGATACCACCGCCGATGATGAGTAGATCAGTATCCATTAACGCTTGTCTAAGGCGACAACATCTCGTGTTTTAGGGCCCGTATAGAGTTGTCTCGGACGGCCGATACGGTAAGGATTAGATATCATTTCATCCCATTGTGAGACCCAACCTACGGTGCGCGCTAGAGCGAACATTACGGTAAACATGGTGGTTGGTATGCCAATTGCGCTTAAGGTGATCCCGGAGTAGAAATCAACATTTGGATAGAGCTTGCGTTCAACAAAGTATTCATCTTCAAGGGCGATGCGTTCGAGCTCCATGGCTATTTTAAATAAAGGCTGGTTATGTGAGCCGGTTTCTTCGAGTACTTCATGGCAGGTTTTGCGCATGATGGTCGCGCGAGGATCATAGTTTTTATAAACCCGGTGACCAAATCCCATCAAACGGAAGGGATCGTTTTTATCTTTTGCACGTTTAATATATTCAGGAATGCGTGAGACGTCGCCAATTTCTTTGAGCATATTCAAACAAGCTTCATTCGCGCCACCGTGTGCGGGTCCCCACAACGCTCCAATACCGGCTGAGATACAGGCAAAGGGATTCGCGCCGGTTGAGCCGGCCATGCGAACGGTTGATGTTGACGCATTTTGTTCATGGTCTGCATGGAGGATGAAAATGCGATCGAGTGCGCGTGCAATCACAGGGCTAGGTTCATAGGCTTCACAAGGTACGCTGAACATCATATTCATGAAGTTTTCAGAGTAGCTTAAGTGGTTGAGTGGATAAACAAAGGGTTGGCCGATGGAGTATTTATAGACCATTGCCGCAAGTGTTGGCATTTTAGCAATTAAGCGAAAGACGGCAGTTTCACGGTGTTCAGGATTTTTGAAATCCAGTGCATCGTGATAAAAAGCGGATAGTGCGCCGACAACACCGACCATAATGGCCATTGGATGCGCATCACGACGAAAGCCACGGAAGAAATGATGAATTTGCTCATGCACCATGGTGTGGTTATTAATTTTATTCGTGAATGCTTGTTTTTGTTCGGGGGTAGGCAGCTCACCATTAATAAGTAGGTAACAGACTTCAATGTAGTCAGACTGCTCAGCAAGTTGTTCAATCGGATAACCGCGATAGAGTAGGATGCCTTTGTTGCCGTCAATAAATGTGATTTTAGACTCACAAGACGCTGTTGAGACGTAGCCTGGATCAAACGTGAAGATCTCTTCCTTGCCAATTTGGTTAATTGCAATGACGTCAGGACCCAACGTGCCCGAATGTATCGGAAGTTGAATCGAATCGTGTCCAGGTATGTTTAATTCAGCAAATTTATCAGTCATATCGGGGTCCTCGTTGTTTTGCGATGGGTTCAGGATTTGGATCTGGCCCCAAGGCACAATACTGCGGCGTCGAGAATATATATTAGTTGGCTGCTCGGGGCAACCGGTGGAAGAAAAGCTTCACGCCCACAACACCTCACAACCGCGCATACAGCGAGATAATATTCGCTCTCTGCATGCGCAAGCGATCCCTGAGCCAATTGAAAGCCCAGGGACAATACTTATTTGAAAGTTACTGGTTAGTTAAAACTAAAGGTTTTCATCTCTTGACCTTCATCCTCATTTTCATCCTCGAGTGCATCTGTGAGGATTCTATCGAGTTCGTCCTCGGTGAGCTTTTCTTCTTCCTGGAATTCTTCATCAACGGCATCTAAGAAATCATCTATTATTTTATCGGTGTCTCCCAGATTGAGGGATTCTGTGAAAAGCTCTTTACCGTCGGTGGTTTGAGAAAATGTTTCGACTTTTTCCCAATCCTTCTTATTCATATTCGGGGTAGCAGCCCCGGCCATACGAAGAAGCCCTGCTGTTTCGTTCTGTCCACCCATCTCCGTTACATCAGCTATTGTATTAAACATTGTGGATAAAGCATTAGGGTCTATTTGTTGCAGCAGTTGCAGCATTTTAATAGAACTAGAGATAAATTCAGGATTTTGAATAGATTGCGTTACTTGATCTAGGATCATTTTACTCGTGTTTGATTGAACGTCTCTATGAGAAATTTGTTGTTTATTCGGCTTTTGTACACCTTTGATGACATCCTGACGAAATTCTACTTTCTTTTTAATTGCATTTATCATTTCTTTATCAGCCACTTCGAGAACAAGAATTTTTTGTTTGAGTTCTGAGAAAAATTTTCCAAGCCAAATTTTTGGATTAGCTGCTATTTCTAATAATTCTAGACCTTGGGTGTATTTGTGATTGTCAGCTTTTTCCATGAGCAAATCAAAAAGGGCTTCTTTACATTCTAAGGCCTGCTCAACTAACACATCATAGTCAATAGATTCATCCATCAATTGTCTTAATACGTTTGACGCTTTAAGGAAGCTTTTTATTCCTTCTTCGTTTTCAAAATATTTTTTGAAAAAAGGGCGCTTCATTGTATTTGAAAACATAACTGCGGCTTGAGCGCTGGTTGTTTTAATGGGGCCGCATGTAGTATTCCAATCAGCATCGAGATCATTCAATAATTGAATACTATCAACGCTCCCAGAACCGCATGCAGAGAAAAGTGGAGTCGTTAGATTGCCCATAGCTTTGAACAGTGAGTTTGATTCTAATGATGCATCTTCAATCTGTTCTTCATTGACTTGAAAGCCATGTTGATCAAGCAGTAGGGACACAATATTAGTATGATCTTCGGCAATAGCGAAATCGAGTGGGCTTCTCATTAACATATCACGATGTTCTGTGAGCTTATCGATTCGACCCAAGCAATACTCTGCCGTGTCAATGTCACCGGAATAACAAGCATAATGACAAGCTGAAGCTTGAGACATATCACCAGTTGTGATTTTAAATCCATGTTCTTCGACGAGCTCTTGAACAAGCCTTAACTGTCCTCCCATTGCCGCCGCATGCAGAGGGGTGAGTTGATTGAGTTCAGTTTTTAATGTGTTTAGTTTAAGCGTGCTAGTCAATTTATTAAAAGCGGCCCTATTTCCCACGAATGAAACAAAGAACCAAAAGGGCTGTTGTGCTAATACTGACGCCTTATTGAAAGACAGGCGATCGTAAACCTCTTTAAAGTCAACGACAAACTCATCCCAAAATGATTCACGCAAGAAGGATTTTGGTATTCCGAATTCGTTGATGATAATATGTTTCCACTGGGGATTAGCTTTGTTTTCTTTCCACATGATAATGACCTCTGATATTGAAATTACGACTACGGGAGCAGGGTTACTGCTTGACTAAGACGCGGGATTGTATCATAAATGGACGCTGATTAAAAATGTAATTAAATTTAGGGGTGCTAATAAAACCTTAAGGAAAGGGTTATAGAGTGTTTACTATATATTGTTCGCGCTGGCGGCTGTTTGGTGGCTTGTGTGGGTTTTTTGAATTGTTTATGAGGAGTGTGGGTATGTCTTTTAAAGGTAAAGGTCGGGGCGAAACATTTAAGTGGCCTTCGTTTAGATGTAAGTTTAAAGCCTCTGGTTTTAAAAAGGTTGTTGATGAGAAAACGCCACTTACTCCGAGTGGTGTAACAGTCGAAATTAACAATTTATTCGCAAAAATCGGCGAAATCCCTGCCGTCGCAGGAGCTACAGTAGCAGCAAAGCAAAAGAAAAAAGAAGAAGAAGGTTTGATGATAGAACTAAATAACAGTGCTACTACAGATTTTCTTGAGTGGAATAAAAAATTTAAGGATTATTTGTTGAAGGATGTTAAGGACAATCCAGCGGATGCATATAAAGCTGCGTGTTTGTATGACGATGCGCTTGTGGAAATGACTAAGGAAAATGGTAGTACATTTAAAGCACGCAGAGCGATTGGAGCATTACTCAATCACATCCGAAAATCTTCAGTGAGTCTTGAGACTCGCGTTGCCGCCGGTGGTTCGCTTATTAGCTTCGCTGCATGCGAAGGTGCAGCTGTTCTTGGGCTGGTAATAGCGGGTGTTTTTACCGGAGGCGTTGGTCTTATGCTAGGTGGTCTTATCGGTATTGCCGTCATGGGAGGTGCTGCAGTGGTGTCGCAAATTCCTTTGTATCCTATCCTTTCAAAGCTTTATAATAAATCGCTCAATTCTGAAAAAAATACGCGATTTAAAGATGCGGTTGAGGCAGATGAGGCGTTAGATGATTTTTGCGATATTGCTAGTGCTTACCAGAAAACTTTAGAATTTTGAATACTGAGTGTGTAAATTAAATGGAAAGGGTACTAGTTTGTCGATCCCCCCACCAGACAAATTTGTCTGGTGAAAAACATTTCACAAATCAGAATAGACAGATCCACATAAAACTATGGTATAATCCCTGACATTACGCTTTTCGGTCGCGTGATTTATTAAATTTTAATCTTTTTTTAACCCGCCGCCTGGACCGAATTCACGATTTTAGTGGATAGGTTGGTCTAGGAGAATGCTATGACATTTGCTGAGCTGGGCTTATGCGCCCCTTTATTGCGTGTATTAAACGAAAAAAAATATACCACCCCAACACCCATTCAAGAACAAGCCATCCCTGTGATTAAACAAGGCAAAGATTTAATTGCTGGATCACAAACGGGCACGGGTAAAACCGCGGCTTTTGCATTACCTATCTTAGATCGCTTGAGTCAAAACGATCGCGCGACTAAAGGCTGTTATATTCGCGTACTTATTATTACCCCAACACGTGAACTTGCAACGCAAGTTGAAGGCAAAATACATGAGTATTCTGAACACCTGCCGTTAACATCAGCGGTGGTGTTTGGTGGGGTTAAAATGTCCGCGCAAATACATAAGCTTAGACGTGGTTTCGATATTTTAGTGGCAACGCCGGGACGTTTACTTGATCACATTCGTAATGGCACGGTGAATTTGTCACGAGTGAGTACGTTTATTTTAGATGAAGCGGATCGCATGTTAGATATGGGATTCATTCACGACATTCGAAAAATTATTGCAGCGATCCCTAAAAACCGTCAGAACTTATTATTTTCTGCAACGTATTCAAAAGACATTGAAAAGCTTGCGAATACCATTTTAAAAAATCCCGTGCGCATCGAAGTGACGCCAAGAAATACCACGGCAAAATCGGTTAAGCAAACCGTCTATCCAATAGATAAAACACGTAAACGTGAATTTTTATCTTATTTAATTGGATCCAATAATTGGAAGCAAGTGTTAGTGTTCACACGCACCAAACACGGTGCCGATAGATTGGCTCGTCAATTAGCGATTGACGGAGTAACATCTGGCACGATTCACGGGAATAAAACACAAGCCGCGCGTATTAAAGCATTAGCCGAATTTAAACAAGGCACATTCCGTGTGTTAGTTGCCACCGATGTGGCTGCTCGCGGAATTGATATTGTGACTCTCCCACATGTGGTTAACTATGATTTACCACAAAATCCCGAAGATTATATTCATCGAATTGGTCGTACCGG
>DAOUQR010000270.1 GCA_030625525.1 Pseudomonadota bacterium
TTTTTAATTTGATCCAAATACTCAATAAAAATGGCTTATTATTCGCTTATCACGATCGTTCTGACGGTGGTTTATTTACAACGCTGGTTGAAATGGCGTTTGCCTCACATTGTGGTTTGGATATTCAATTAGAGAGTTTAGGTGAAGACGCTACGCGTATTTTATTTAATGAAGAATTAGGCGCTGTGATCCAAGTTGATCGCACCGCAACCCAGGCAGTGTTAGAGCACTGCAAAAATATCGGCTTAGCCAAAGAAACCCATATCATTGGGCAATTAAATCAGGATGATCACTTACGTATTTATCAGGGTGATAGGATCGTATTTGATGAGAGTCGAATTCATTGCCAACGTTTATGGTCGCGCACGTCATTTGAAATGCAATCGCTACGCGATGATCCTAAATCAGCACAGCAAGAGTTTGATGCGATTCTTGATCAAGCGGATCCCGGTCTAAATGCAAAGATAACATTTGAATGCTCAGCACCTTCAATTCAAACACAAAAACCAAACATTGCGATTTTACGAGAACAAGGCGTCAATGGTCAGACTGAAATGGCCGCGGCATTTACCCTGGCGGGATTCCATGCAGTGGATGTGCACATGAGTGATATTTTAGAAGGGCGTGTCGATCTAAATCAATTTCAATCACTGGCCGCTTGCGGTGGTTTTTCATACGGTGATGTTTTAGGTGCAGGACGTGGTTGGGCCAATACAATTTTAATGAACACGCGCGCACGTGAACAATTCAGTGAATTTTTTCAGCGAGAAGATACTTTAACGTTAGGCGTTTGCAACGGTTGCCAAATGTTGTCTCATCTCAAACAAATTATCCCAGGCGCAGAACATTGGCCGCAGTTTTTACGGAATGCATCCAAACAATTTGAAGCGCGCACTAGTTTAGTAGAAATACAAAAGTCACCTTCGTTACTACTCGAAAACATGCAAGGTTCGCGTCTACCGATTGCCGTTGCCCATGGTGAAGGGCGAATTTTTTGGGAAGACGCGGCCTCACAACAGCGCTGCCAAGATCAACAATTAATAGCATTGCAATACGTTAATCATTACGGTGAAGTCAGTGAGGCCTATCCCTTTAACCCCAATGGTAGCTCAAATGGAATGACCGGATTAACCACAGATGATGGTCGTGTCACCATTATGATGCCACATCCTGAGCGAGTATTTAGAACCTCACAATTTTCATGGCACCCCAAGGATTGGAGCGACTATTCACCGTGGATGCAATTATTTATCAACGCAGCACGAGCCTTTTGTACTTAATGATTTTGATTCTGTGCCGATAAGATAGTCATACAAGGCCTAGCCGTAAGGTCAGAAAGTGGGGTCAGGTTTCAGACCTGACCCCATTGCACTATCAACAGGGATGACAGAATGCACAGATTACGATTAATCACGACACTATTGTGCATTTTATTATGTTATCCAGTGACAAGCTTTTCCGAAGAAAAAACACCACCTTGCGTAACACTTCAATCTTGCAAAACCTTAGCCAATAGCGGAAATATCCGTGCGAAAATTATGTTGGGTTACATGTACGCTCGCGGTGCAGGTGTGACACAGAGTTATGAAAAAGCGAAACATTGGTTTGAAGAAGCCGCTAAAGCTGGCGATGCGGACGGGCAAGTGTTATTGGCTATGATGTATTTCGAAGGCGAGGGTATTAAACAAAATTATAAACAAGCGCGACGTTGGTTTGCTAAAGCATCTGAACAAAATGACGCAACAGCACAAACGTATTTAGCGACACTTTATTTAGATGGGCTGGGTGGGACGGTTGATTTTAAAAAAGCAAAACAACTTTTAACTCAAGCAGCGAAACAAGGTGATCCACGGGCGATGCATTATTTAGGGATGATGCACAATTTTGGACGCGGAATAAAAGTTGATCATCAACAAGCCATTAAATGGTATATCCAAGCGGCTGAAAAAGATTACACGGCATCACAATATAATTTGGCCGTTTTATATGACAAAGGTGTTGGCTCTGTTAAAAATTTAAATCAAGCCGCTAAATGGTATGGGATAGCTGCTAAAAAAGGCCATGTCCGTTCAAAATATAATATCGGTGTGATGTATGCCAATGGCGAAGGTGTGAATAAAAATTTAAAAACAGCGGCTCAGTATTATCAAAGTGCGGCTGAGCTAGGCCATCCTCGAGCCCAATTTAATTTAGGCTTGCTGTATGACCGCGGAGAAGGCGTTAAAAAAAATCTAACCACAGCGGCCTACTGGTATCGAAAAGCCGGTCAACAAGGCCTATCCAGAGCACAACATTATCTTGGCATCATGTATTCAACGGGAGCGGGTTTGAAAATAGATCATCCTGCTGCAATTGAATGGTATACAAAAGCAGCCGAACAAAATTTCGTGCCATCACAATATAATTTAGCGGTAAAATACGATCGCGGGCAGGGGGCGAAACGCAATTTAAATAAAGCGTTTTATTGGTATAAAAAAGCAGCCGAACAAGACTTTACTCAAGCACAACATAATATGGGTGTTATGTATATCAACGGTGAAGGGGTTAAAAAGAATAATCGAGAAGGACACGCGTGGTATTTAAAAGCTGCTAAAAAAGGATTTCCTGCAGCACAATATAATTTAGCTATTT
>DAOUQR010000211.1 GCA_030625525.1 Pseudomonadota bacterium
TTAAATTCAGGATCGCAATTACATTTTGATGGCGAACCTGGGTGTGCATCAGCCACTTGTGTACACACTTCATTTGCTCCCGGTTGTCTCCAGCTGGTACAGTTTGGTAAATTTAATTGGCCATCACCATCACTGTCTTGACACAAAACATTATCAACTTGCACGGTTACAATCTGAGGATTGTTTGCGTCATCAATTTCGCCGCATAAATCTGGTGGCGAAGGGTCTAACTGGATAAAATTATCAGAACCCAGAATGCCACCATTCTTTGGTGTGATAATATTAGCTGAACAGCTACCAGTCAGTGCGCCATCGTCATTTGGGTCACCATCTGTTGCGAAATACAAGCCGATGTCATAACGTGTTTGCGCTGTGAGTAATACGGTAAAATCAGCGATAAATGAAAATGTTTGTCCATCAACACACTGTGATAATGGAGCTCCATTTGTATCTCTGATGTTATTTGCCTCGGCAATACGAATATCATTAGCCGTACAGACTAATGACTGCTTATTCCCCGCAGCTTGATAGAAATCTTGCATACAGGTTTGGGCGAAGGTTAATGAAATAGGTAGAATAATTAAAACTAACAGTTTGGTACAAAAACTAACTACCCACCATAAGTTATATTTATTATGAGTATTCATGATAAATTCTCCAATTGCTAAAGGTGCCTAGTGTTTTTATTATTATTCGCACAAAACAGATTAAGAAACTATCCGTAACCCGACACTGCTAGTCCTTTGAAGAAAGAGGTTATTGTTTTACATCGTGTCATTATGAGTATAGCAGTCGGTGAGATGTCTCGCCGTAAGTGTATTGTAGGAAGCTTATATCCAATCATTAATATGCTTTTCAGCGATGGCTTGGCCGAGTTGGAATTGCGTATAGCAAGCGAGCTTTCGTTTGATGTTAGCGATATGTTTTTCGATTGTTTTTTGTGATACGCCAAGAAGTTGTGCGGTGACTGCAGCGGATTTTCCAATTTTAATTAAGCGTAAACACTGCAATTCTTTTGATGTGAGTAATTGCTGTTGTTGATCTTTGATCGTAAATGCATTGTTAATTGTTTGGAGTTGATTGATGCTCAAGTCATCAAACAGTATTTTTTGCGGAGATGTGTGCGATGGATTTAATCGCGTTGGTTCGCTGATAAAATCTTTATTCAGAGAGAGTTCAGGTATTTCGACTAACTTGTTATTAAAAAATTCCACGAATGCGAGAAGGGCATCGAGGTGTGATAAATAGTTTTGATTAATCGACGGATCACCCGGTTTTCCGCTGAAATGATAACAATGTGTTTTCTTCTGATTTGTTTGTGTGATCGTGAGGGTGTGGCTATGACCGAGATCGGCGGCAAATCGATAAAGCGTATCGGCATCATTGTCGAGATCAGTATAATCCCAAAAGGTATAAGCGGAATGTTTTACATGACTCGGTGCATGAACATGAATATCGCGATCAAAATAGCGGTCTTTGATATACTGTTCCGCGTAGTAAGGGTCGCTGCCCAGGCAAGTTGTATTCCCTTCAGCGTCGCAATCGGTATACCCAAAAAAAACGACACCAAGCTTTTGTAAGGGATCGCAAAGTGTTTGGAGAATTTTCGCGTGATTAATGCTTGGGTGTGAGTCTGTCATTGAGTTTGAGCTAAAAGGTTTTCGGAAGTATACCAGACATTAATTGACCACTCAAGATGTAAGTTCCTACCTTAAAATTTAATGACTCAGTGTGTATCCTTTGATATAAATTAAATATTAGCGAGGGTAAAAGTGAGTAATCAGCGTTTGTTTGGCAGCATCATTATGATTTCCGGATCCGTTATTGGCGCAGGGATGTTAGCACTTCCACTCGCAACGGGTGACAGTGGTTTTATCCCGGCAAGTCTGTTGTTGGTTTTAGGCTTAACGTATTTATTAATGAGTGCGTTTTGCTTGTTGGAAGTCGTTTTGCAATTTCCTAACGGCGGTAATTTTGCCACCATGGGTAAAGCAACACTCGGTCAAGGAGGGGAGTGGGCGACTAAAATTTTATTTGGTTTAATTCTCTATGCCTTATTGGCTTCTTATATCGCGGGTGATGGATCGATTGTTGCTGCACAATTGACAGCAGCAACGGGATATCTAATTCCAACTTGGGTGGGTAGTTTAGGGTTTGCGATTGTACTCGGATTGATTATACGTTTAGGCATGCGAGCAACGGATTGGGTGAATCGATCCTTGGCTGTGGTGTTGTTTATGAGCCTGAGTGTTGTCATGTGGCGTATGTCGAGCGCAGTGCAAGTGAGTCATTTGTCATCGATGAATGTCAGTATGAACTTGTGGCACGCAGTGCCTATCGTGATCATCGCGTTTACCTACCAACCTATTATTCCCGCAATGAGAGACTACTTAGAAAATGATCTTAAGCGAATTCGTATTGCGTTTATTGTCGGTGGGCTGATCCCGTTTACTTTGTTTTTAGCGTGGCAATTTCTAGTCTCGGGCGTGCTCGATTCGCACGGTGTTAAAGCCATTGCAGACAGCGCAACGCCCGTTGTTTTATTGAGTGCTGCTATTAAGCGTTATTCTGGTATCGCGCATATCCAAACAATTATCAATGTTTTTTCATTTTGTGCGATCACCACGTCATTTATTGGTGTGGCAGTTAGCTGTATGCATTATTTGAAAGACTCTATCGGTAAACAAGTTAAATCAGAAACTGTTTTTACTCTGTTGATGGTGACACCGCCATTGATTTTTGCTGAAGTATTTCCGAAGGCTTACATGATGGCGCTTAATTACGCTGGGATATTTGTGATTATTTTGTTTGGGTTATTTCCACCTCTGATGGCATATCGTTTACGTCAACGTTCTGTTTCATCAACAGTCGATCAAACTTTTAGATTTGGTAAAGGATATGCAGGGCTGATCACATTGTTCTTGCTGTCTAGTTTACTTATCGTTATGCAACTGTGAGGTGCACTCAGATGAAAACTGTTTTTATACTCTGTGGGTTAAATGGTCTATATTTTGATTTAAATAAATTAAAGAAACCCGGGATACAGTTTGTTTTAATCATGACACCGACGGCAAGGACTCGAATTGAGGATACCCAAGTTGACTTTTTTATCGCAGATCATGCACTTGATTCCTTAAATATAGATAACTGCTCTGAGATCATCGAACGATATCAAGAGCAGAGTCAAGATATGGCAATAGTGACTTGCGATGAACCGTGGGTGATGTTAGCCGCACGTTTGCGTGAGAAATTTACATTGCAGGGGCAGCATCCTGA
>DAOUQR010000169.1 GCA_030625525.1 Pseudomonadota bacterium
AAACTGAATAATGTTGTTTAGGAAATGATTTATTTAACTCAGCAATTTCAGTGTTCACCTTGGCATAAATCTTTGTACGTAACGCTTGTTTCGTATCAGCGACTTCAGCTTGCGAAGGAGAAAAATCAATATTCGAAATGCGATACGTTGCGCCTGGGCGTGTCACTGATTTCGCAGCTGCACGCAAATCTGTTAATTGCGATTCAGACAAACGTGTCTGTGCAGATACATTCAATCGCTCTAATCCCGAACTATCCTGTGATCGATTAAACGCGGTAATATGCCAGGTACCTTTGGCAATACGCGATAGATTTTGCATAATATCTTTACGCGCTTTCGCCAATCCGGCTTGACTCAAGGTTGCATTGATCGAAACGAGCACTTTAGCAGACTTGGTTGTCACCCATTGACTATCCGACAGTTGTAACATGATTTTATTTAAAACCGGTTTTTGCATCTTAGCCGCGAAGTTAATGGGCATTAACAAGCAGGCTAATACCAGCAGAGACAAACGCATTTTCATAGTGTTTTCCTTATATCAGTATGTTAATCTCATTTGCATCATAGCGTGGAGAAAAACAATGGCAAGTGTCGTACGCACAATTGATTACAATCTTGAAGAGCAATTCAATCAAGATATTTTTGATTATGCACTGGAAAGAGGCTTTGGTGAAATACATATTAAGTTAGATAAGCAATTAGACTTTCGCGCCATTATCGCTATCCACAATACGAAACTTGGCCCCGCTTTAGGAGGGTGTCGTTTTGTCCCCTACAGCAATAGCACGAACGCCATGTTTGACGTTGTTCGTTTAGCTCGCGCGATGAGTTATAAGGCGGCCATGGTGAATCTCCCTTATGGCGGTGGAAAAATGGTTATTATGAAACCACCTCATATCGAAAACCGGGATGCTTTTTTCAGGGTAGCGGGTCAATTCATCGAATCACTCAATGGTCGCTATATTACAGCTTTAGACAGTGGCACTAACTTAACTGATATGAGTGTTATTCATACACAAACAAACTATGTTTCCAGTTTAGCTGAACAAGATGGTGAACCATCCCCTTATACCGCTGATGGTGTATTCAATGGTATTCGTGCTTGTGTTAAATTCAAATATGGCCACTCAAATTTATCAGGCATTCATGTCGCCATACAAGGCGTTGGAAAAGTGGGGTATTACCTAGCACGGCTGCTGCATAATGAGGGGGCAAAAATTACGGTGTGTGATATTGATCAAACCTCAGTGAACCGTTGTGTAGAAGAGTTTGCGGCCAATGTTGTTTCAAGTGACGATATCTATACGGTTGATTGCGATGTCTTCGCACCTTGTGCTTTAGGGGCTGTTATCAATGACCAAACGATTGCAACCTTAAAAGCGCCTATCATTGCAGGATCAGCTAACAATCAATTAACGCGCGCGTATCACGGCCAACGCCTACATGAAAACGGCATACTCTATGCGCCTGATTATGTCATTAATGCGGGTGGTTTAATTTATGCTGTAAATCGTTATGAACAAGCATCACCGGAGCTCGCGTCCAAACGCATTAATGAAATCGGCAGCTCATTACTAAATATCTTCGAGCGTTCAAAAGAAGAGAACCTTCCAAGCAGTGGCATTGCGGATACCATTGCCGAGGAAAAACTCGCTTAAAACCTGAGATCAATCGTATCGGAGCGTTTGAATCGGATCGAGTCGCGACGCACGATAGGCTGGGTAATACCCAAAAAACACTCCCGTTGCCGCTGATACACCAAAACCAATGATTGGCGGTATCCAAAATATTTTGTATCCCCAACCGACAAAATAAGAAATAATTAATGACGTCGATATACCGAGAATCACACCAAGTATCCCGCCTAATAAAGCTAAAATAATAGACTCTGTCAAAAAGAGTAATTGAATATCTTTTCGGTTTGCACCAATCGCCATACGGATACCAATTTCCCGATGACGTTCAGCCACGGAGGCAATCATCACATTCATCACACCAATACCACCAACCAATAATGAAATTCCGCCAATGAAGCCCAGTAATAAAGTAAAAATTTGTGAGGACTGCTTCATACTTTCAATAATTTGTTTTGCACTGCGTGGAAACACTTGTAAAAAAGGTGAATGCAAAGAAACAAACGCCTTAATATCATTCGTTAAGTGAGTAATATTAATATTCGGCTTGATACGCATAATAATATTATGAATTTGTGCATTTTTTCGGATCACTTTGCTCGTAAGGATCGGAATCATCACTAAACGATTAACGTTTTGATTAAAAAACGTATTTTCTTGCCACTTCTCAGCAACACCAACCACTGTAAAATAGGTATTGCCTAATAAAATTTGATTCCCAACTATGGATTTATAACTGAAGCGTTTCATGTCCTGGGCAATGTCGTGTCCAACAACACAATAATAACTGGCCCGATCAAGCGGTGAAATAAATCGTCCCTTAGAAAGCTTGATTTTAATCACGGGCTGTAATTCCGCAACCACACCGGCAATCGAACCATTGATTTTATGCGTTTCATAATTGATATTGCCATAGAGAGAGATATAGGGCGCAATCGCTTTGATTGTCGGAATAGTATCAGACATCAAATTTGCTTCAGGCAGGGAAAAAACTTTTGCATCGCTGGTATTTTTAGTCGTCGTGCTGGTTTGAAACAATGAAATTGCCAACAAATCTGTGCCCAAGGCTTTAAATTGTTGCAAGGCTTTATGTGTTGCCAGCTCACCAATAGAAATCAATGCAACCACCGCGGCCGTTCCAACCAAAATACCTAGCATAGCCAAAAAAGATCGCAATTTTGAACTGCGAATATTGGCAAGTGCTTGTTGAAAATGTTGTTTAATCACCGTCATTGAGAATGTTTCCATCGCTAATATGAATACACCGTCGGCATTGTTTCGCAATATCTGGATCGTGGGTGATGATCACGACCGTAGTATTCTCATCACGGTTAAGATTTAGAAAGAGCTCCATCACTTCATCACCTGTTTTTGTATCAAGAGCGCCGGTGGGTTCATCCGCTAAAATTAATGCAGGCTTTCCAATTAGAGCACGCGCGATGGCAACACGTTGTTGCTGTCCGCCTGATAATTCACTGGGACGGTGGTGAGCACGATCGGCCATTCCAACACGATCTAACATGGCCATCACTAGCGGTTTAATTTCACGCTGAGACATCTGGCGATAAGTTAAAGGTAAGCCAACATTTTGTTCAGCCGTTAATCGAGGTAGTAAAAAAAATTGTTGGAAGACAAAGCCAATGGTTTCATTACGCAATTGCGCAAGCTCAACATTTTGCAAGGTTGACACTTCTCGACCGTGTAGATGATACGAACCGCTGTTAGGGCGATCGAGTAAACCAATAATATTCATCAAAGTTGATTTTCCTGAACCAGATGCGCCCATAATAGCCAGTAAATCATTTTTATAGATATCCAGGGAGACACCATGTAAAACCGTCTGAGTGGCCTCCCCCATTTGATAAGATTTAACAATATCTCGCAACTCAATCATGGAAGACAACCTTATCACCCGTTTTTAATCCTGAAAGAATTTCAACATTATTTTGCGTGGTTTGCCCCGTCGTAACCTTGCGAACCACTTTTTTCCCTTTGATTTGTAGATTAACAGCGCTACTACCTTTATAGGGGAACACCGCTTTTAATGGAATCATGATGACATTTTTCTTTAAAATCATCAGCTTTATTTGAGTGCTCATTCCGACACGAATTTGCTTACGCTGTGTCCCTGTTAAATTTGGAACAATAACTTTGACGGGAAATGTAGGCAAACCACCCGATGCGCCCGAGTCATTGCTCGCTTGTGAGCCAATCGCAGAGACAAAGCCTTTTAAAACCAGATTAGGTACGGCATTAAC
>DAOUQR010000024.1 GCA_030625525.1 Pseudomonadota bacterium
TGGATCTTGAAATGGATCGGTAAATTTTTCAGCAATTCTTAGGGCGCACATCCCAGTCATTGTCTATACTTTAAGGTGAAGGATATAATTAATCGTAGTGGCTTGTCGCTAGTTCTAATAAATGCTAGTTTGGCTAGCTACTTTGGCGCGTACGATATATTAAGGAGTAAGGAATGCTTGTAAATATTATTGAATTAGTGGTTTTACTTTCTGTCGTGGGGGCTTTTTTATTTTTCCAAGTTCCAAGGTGGATCTCGACAATCGGTATTGCGTTGGTGCTTGGACTCTTTATGGCATACTCGCCGATATCAACCTGGATGCTAATAATAGCCTGGCTCGTTTTTGTTCCTATCGCTGTTCTTCTTAATGTGCCTCAATTACGTAAACACTTTATTAGCGCACCGATCCTTAAGTATCTAAAAAAAGCTCTACCTCCAATGACTTCGACTGAAAAAATAGCGTTGGATGCGGGGGATGTTTGGTGGGATGCTGAATTATTTCAAGGCGCACCTAACTGGCGTGAGTTACTGGATATAAATAAACCGGAATTCTCCGCTGAGGAACAAGCCTTCATTGATAATGAACTAAGCACTTTGTGCGGCATGTTAAATGAATGGGAGTTTATGCGCGAAGGTGACATATCAGAAGCCGCTTGGACATACATCAAAGAGCAGGGATTTCTGGGTTTAATCATCCCCAAACAATATGGGGGGAAAGAATTTTCAGCCTTGGCACATTCGCAAATTGTCATGCAATTAGCATCGCGTAGTCCCAGCACCGCTGTTTCTGTGATGGTCCCTAACTCATTAGGTCCGGCTGAACTCATCATGCATTACGGAACCGATGAACAAAAAAATCATTATTTACCACGCCTTGCCTCGGGCGAAGAGATCCCTTGTTTTGCTTTGACTGGCCCTGATGCCGGCAGTGATGCAGGCGCTATCGCTGACTTTGGTCTTGTAACCAAAGGGCAGTATAAAGGGAAAGAGGTCTTGGGCATTAAACTGACTTGGGATAAACGTTATATTACCTTAGCACCTGTGGCTACCTTATTAGGTATCGCATTTAAACTCTACGATCCGGAACACCTTTTAGGGGATAAACGCGATCTCGGGATCACGCTAGGATTGATCCCTACTAGCCATTCAGGGGTTGAAACGGGTGCTCGTCATGCGCCGATGAATATGCCGATTATGAATGGTATTACGCGTGGTAAAGATGTTTTTATTCCAATGGATTATTTGATCGGTGGCCAAGCCATGATAGGCGAAGGTTGGCGAATGCTGATGGAAAGTTTGTCCGTCGGACGTTCAATTTCATTACCCGCGCTGGCGACCGCAACGGCAAAAGTAAGTTATTTGACCTGTGGCGCGTATTCAAAAATTCGAGAGCAATTTAATTTGCCGCTGGGTAAATTCGAAGGTATTGCGGAACAGTTGGGGCATATTGGTGGTTACACTTATTTAATTGAAGCCACGCGAGTTATGACGGCCAATGCGGTTGATCGCGGTTTGCGTCCTTCCTTAATTTCCGCCATTGCTAAGTATCATATGACTGAAATCGGTCGCAAAACTATTTTAGCGGCAATGGATATTCAAGCCGGGCGTGCAATACAAATGGGAGATAAAAATTATCTCGCTGCTTTATATCAATCTTCGCCGGTGAGCATCACCGTTGAAGGAGCAAATATTCTCACGCGTAACTTGATGATTTTTGGTCAAGGTGCAATGCGCTGTCATCCGTACGTTAAACAAGAAATTGAACTCGCGAATACACCCGATGCATTGAATGAATTTGATGCTGTTTTACAAAAACACTTGGGCTACTCGATTCGGAATGTGGTGAGAAGTTTTGCCTATGGATTAACCCGTGGGTGGTTGATTCAAACGCCGGTAAAAAATCATTCGGCTCGATATTTACGTCAATTAACACGGATGAGTTCAGCACTATCCTGGTTATCGGATTTTGCGATGTTAAAACTGGGTGGCAACTTGAAACGCAGAGAAAGCTTATCCGCACGTTTAGGTGATGTCTTGAGTTATTTATATTTAGGTTCAACCGTCGTGAAATATTACAATGACAATGGCGCTGATGTTGCAGACAACGCTTGTTTTGATTGGGCCATGCAGACCTGCTTACATGAAATACAAACGGCTGTAAGTGATTTTATTCGTAACTTCACACCGGGTGTATTAGGGTGGGCATTACGCTTTGTAATTTTTCCTTTGGGTCGTCACTACCATGCACCGGATGATCGTTTGCAAATGAAAATTGCAGAGCAAATGATGGAGCCCTCTCAATTTCGTGACCGATTAACTGACGGTGTATTTTGGCGTAATGACACAAACGATGCCATTGGCCTGCTCGAAATTACCTTAGAAAAACGCATTCAACTTAAAGCGATTCTTGCAACATTGCGTGAAGCCAAAAAAGCAGGCGCTTTTCAACATGCCTATACGTTTGAAGACCGCTTAGCTGTGATTAAAAACGAAAATATTTTAACGGATGCAGAATCGAAACAATACCAAGAATATGAGGTTTTACGTCGAGAGGTGGTCGCCGTTGATGAATTTGAATTCGATGAATTACTCGGAGCAGGTCGCAGACAGTCGGCACAAATTCACGCGATTAATTAATAAGATTGATACTTTAGGAGAGACATGATGAGTTCAAATATACCCGGACGTCCAGTCTATATCGTTGATGGTAGCCGAACGCCGTTTTTAAAAGCGGCGGGTCAAACTGGACCCTTTTGGGGAAGTGATTTAGCGGTCAAAACTGGGCGGCAATTATTATTGCGACAAAATTTTCAACCCAGTGATATTGATGAAGTGATTGTCGGTTGCGTGATGCCCAGTCCGGATGAATCGAATATTGCACGTATCATTGCCCTTCGATTAGGCTGTGGAAAATCCGTGCCGGCTTGGACAGTGCAACGCAATTGTGCCTCAGGCATGCAAGCACTGGATAATGCAGCGCAAGATATTGCGCAAGGTCGTTCTGATATAGTCATTGCTGGTGGTACCGATGCGATGAGCCATGCGCCGGTTTTATTTAGCACCGCCATGGCAAACTGGTTAGGTAAAATGATGGGCGCGCGCTCATTCGGTCAGCGCATGCAAGTGGTCACGAAATTTCGACCCTACTTATTAAAACCGGTAATTGCCTTATTAAAAGGTTTGAATGATCCCATTGTGAATCAATCCATGGGGCAAACTGCAGAAAATTTAGCCTATCGATTTAATATCACCCGTGAAGAAATGGATGAGTTTTCACTGCACAGTCATCAACGTTTAATGAAAGCTTTTGATGAAGGTTGGCTGGATGAAGTCACTCCTATTATTGATAACAAAGGTAAAATTTATACGGAAGATACGGGTTTGCGACGTGATTCTTCGATGGAAAAACTCGCTAAATTAAAACCCTTCTTTGATCGTAAATTTGGTATGGTCACACCGGCAAATAGTTCGCAAATCACCGATGGTGCTGCCTTGCTTGTTTTAGCGAGTGCCGAAGCCGTGAAAAAACATAACTTACCGGTCAGAGCAAAAATTGTTGATGCTCAATGGGCCGCGCTTGACCCAACACAAATGGGATTGGGCCCCGTGCATGCAGCAACCCCCATCATGCAACGTCATAATCTAGGCTTAAACGATTTAGATGCGTGGGAAATTAACGAAGCCTTTGCCGCACAAGTGTTAGGCTGTGTGCGTGCGTGGGAGAACGATGATTATTGCAAAGAAGAACTAGGCCTTGATAAAGCGATGGGCACACTGGATTTGGATAAATTAAATATCGATGGCGGCGCTATTGCGACAGGGCACCCTATTGGTGCCAGTGGTGCGCGGATTGTTCTGCATTTAATGAATGTATTAGAACGTACCGGCGGTAAACAAGGGATGGCATCGATTTGCATTGGCGGCGGTCAAGGCGGAGCAATGTTAATCGAACGAACCAATAAAGTCAGCGAATAAAGGGTAGGGGACATCAACATGGCAAATCAGACATATAAACATTGGAAACTAGAAACCGATGACAATCAAATTCTTTGGTTGGGCTTTGATAGACAAGATAAAACAGTGAATGCATTCAGTTTAGACGCCTTATCTGAATTGGGTAAAATCGCTGATGGAATAGATAAAAATCTCACTGGCGTTGTGATCTATTCTCTAAAATCAACGGGTTTTATTGCGGGCGCAGACATTAATGTCATTCGTGATCTATCCGGTCCAGATGACGCAAGACACTTTATTGAATTAGGCCAAACTGTTTTTGATAAAGTTGAAAAATTACCGATGACGACGGTCGCATTAATTAATGGTTTTTGTATGGGCGGTGGCACGGAATTGATTTTAAGTTGTGATCATCGAATTGTTTATGATGATCCGTCTATCACAATTGGTTTGCCTGAAGTGAAATTAGGTTTTCACCCGGGCTGGGGTGGGACCGTTCGATTACCACGATTGGTTGGACCGATGCACGCGATGGATATGATGCTAACCGGACGTGGCATTCGTGCCGGTGCTGCAAAACGAATGGGCCTAGTCGATGCGATTGTGCCTGAACGTCAAGCTAAGCGTTCGGCTATTTATTTTATTAAGACGAAGCCAGCACGAAAAGGTCCGGGTGTTGTGGCGTATCTTGCTCGTTTCAAGCCGCTACGTTCTCTTTTTGCAGATTATCTGCGAAAGCAAACGTCAAAAAAAGCGCGCAAAGCGCATTATCCCTCACCGTATGCAATGATCGATTTATTTGAGCGTACCAATATTAATAGTCATAAAGCGTATAAAGCAGAAGCAGACTCAATACTCAGCTTGCTTGATCACAGCGAAACCGTTAAAAATTTAGTCCGTGTTTTTGACTTGCAAGAAAAGCTTAAACAATTTGGAAAAGACGGTGATTTTAAAGCCCAACACGTACACGTGATTGGTGCAGGGATCATGGGCGGCGATATTGCTGCTTGGTGTGCATTGCAAGGGTGTACCGTTACTCTTCAAGACCGCGAAGTTAAATTTATTGCACCAGCTATTAAACGTGCTTATAAACTATTTAAGAAAAAACTGAAGAAAGACCGTCCAGTGCAAGCTGCAATGGATCGTTTGATCCCGGATGTCACCGGTAAAGGCATTGAGCGAGCGGATGTTATTATCGAAGCTATTTTCGAAAATCTCGAAGCTAAACAAGCTGTATTTAAAGACGTAGAAAAACGTGCAAAAAAATCAGCGATACTTGCAACGAACACATCAAGTTTAGAGATCGATAAAATTAATACGGTCATGCGAAGTCCAAAGCGCTTAGTGGGCATTCACTTTTTTAACCCGGTTGCAATGATGCCTTTGGTTGAAGTTATTGAAGGCGAAAAAACGGATAAAAAAGTCTTCCAAAATGCATTGGCTTTTGTCGGGCAAATTAAAAAATTACCTATACCGGTTAAAAGCAGTCCTGGATTTTTAGTGAATCGCATTTTAATGCCTTATCTCATGGAATGTATGACGATGGTCGACGAGGGTATTTCAGCACCGACTATTGATAGAGCAGCTAAGGAATTTGGTATGCCGATGGGGCCTGTTGAATTAGCGGATCTCGTCGGATTAGATGTCGCTATTTCAGTCGTTAAAGAATTTGCAAATGTCTATGGCGGTCAAGTTTCAAAAACAGTGACTCAGTTAGTGGATGCCGGTCACTTTGGTAAAAAAACAGGCCAAGGCTTTTATAAATACGATAAAAAAGGCAAAGCAATTAAATCGAAAGACAGTTCCTCTAAAAAAGAACGCAAAGAAATTTCTGAACGTTTAATTATGCGGATCATTAATGAAGCGAATGCCTGTGTGGCTGAAAAAATTGTTGCTGATGCAGATTTAGTGGATGCTGGTATTATTTTCGGAACAGGTTTTGCGCCGTTTACCGGCGGTCCGTTGCATTATGCAAATTCATTGGGCAATGATAAACTTACGTCTATTCGACAACATTTAATTGACGTTTATGGCGAACGATTCAGTCCCGAACAAAAAGCAGCATGACAAGTTTTAAATTAAATCAAAATACCGCGCTGCAATCTCTAAATACATTAGGGGTTGCAGCGCAGGCTAAATATTTTTGTGAAATTCAACAGCGTTCTGATTTACCTTACCTGTCTTCACTACCCGAACTAAAATCATCGCCGACATTAGTTTTGGGAGGAGGGAGCAATATTCTCTTTACTCAAGATTATGAGGGTTTAGTTATTCGTAATTGCTTGCGTGGACAAACCATCGCTGAAGAAACGCAATCGCAGATATGTTTGACGGTTGCTGCGGGTGAAACTTGGCATGACTTAGTTAGCCACTGTGTTCAGCAGGGCTGGGGTGGCATTGAAAATTTAGCTTTAATTCCGGGTCGTGTTGGAGCGGCTCCCATACAAAATATTGGTGCCTATGGCGTCGAATTAAAAGATGTTTTCCATTCATTGACCGCAATGGATTTAAACAGCGGTGAAATCCATATTTTTAATTCAGATGACTGTCAATTTAGCTATCGCAACAGTATTTTTAAGCAAACTCAATATCAATCTTTGATGGTATTGGATGTGACTTTGCGTTTGCAAAAGCAGCCGAATTTTAATTTAAGCTATCCGGCGTTAGCGAATGCTTTGGCAGAAATACCGGAATCAAAATTAGCACTTAAGGATATTTTTGATGCCGTTGTTGCTATTCGACAATCGAAATTACCGAATCCAGCTGAGCTGAGGAATGCGGGTAGTTTTTTCAAAAACCCGATCGTCTCTCGAGACATCTACGTGGATTTGGCTGAACGCTTTCCAAAAATTCCACATTTTACGGTGGATACACAATCCGTAAAAATCCCCGCAGCCTGGATGATAGAGCAGTGTGGGTGGAAAGGCTTTCGCGAGCACAATATCGGAGTCTATGAAAAACAACCGCTAGTATTAGTAAACTACGGTGAGCGGGAGGGGGATAAATTGTTAGCCCTCGCTAAACGCATTCAAGAATCTGTCTACTCTAGTTTCAACATCCAACTTGAACCTGAAGTCCGAATTTTATAACCCCCACTTCCTCATTTGGCATTTAACTTGCTTTTGTATTCTTTCACGGAATGCTAAACTCGCTCCCATTATGAGAGGAAGTAGTTTTATGAGTAAATTAATCAAGCGGTCTGTTTTAAGCTTAATCACCTTGATCGCTTTCTTAGGTGCAACCACCACCTTCGCTTTAGAATTCCCCCTACCTTCCGGCCAAAATAATGTCGTAGGTAAAGTTCAGTTCGTTAAAGCTGGGATGGGCGATACCGCGGCTGACGTTAGTCGTCGATACGACGTGGGTATTTATGAATTGATGCGAGCTAATCCAGGAGTGGCGCATAATTCGACGTTTCACTTAGGCCGAGAGTTAGTGATCCCTACGCAATTTATTTTGCCACCGGGTCCGCGTGAAGGCATCGTGATTAATCTAGCTGAATTTCGTCTCTACTATTATCCCAAAGGACAAAACATCGTCATCACCGAGCCTGTGGGTATAGGCAAAGAAGGTGAAGATTGGTCAACCCCGACAGGCAAAACAAAAGTGGTTTCTAAACATGAAGATCCCGTTTGGCGTCCTACAGCCATGGTGAGAGCCGATGCTGCAGCCAATGGCACGCCCATTCCCGCTATGTTCCCTGCGGGTCCGGATAATCCATTGGGTAAGCACACACTGCGCTTGTCCTGGGCAACTTATTTGATACATGGCACGAATAATCCGGGTTTAGTGGGGGCTCGTGTGAGCGCTGGTTGCATCCGTATGTTCCCAGAAGACATTAAAAATCTTTATGAGATCGTTCCACTCGGTACCCCCGTGCTTGTTCTAAACCAACCCTTCAAAGCAGGCTGGGATAATGGCGAACTATTATTCGAAGCGCATCAACCGCTAAAAGAGCAAGCTTATAAATATCGAAAAAACATGATTGATGTAGTGAATGCGGTACAAAAAAGTTTAATAAACACAGCAACTATGGTACGTTGGTCGCTGGTTCAACAAGCCGTGAAAGTAGCCGATGGAGTGCCGATACAAATTAACTAGCTTTAAGATTAGTCGCTTACCGCTGCCGCTGGTTATCGGTACAGTAGGTTTGCTGCTTGCCATTGCTGGAAATTTTTTCCCTGATACTTTACTTCAAAAGTGGCTGTATTTTTTTGCGGGCAACGTATTACTTGTTTCAGCACTGATGGAGCGAGCCGTTTATTTCATTATTCTAGAAGTCATAGTTGTGGCGAGCACTGTCATTGCTTTCGTACCGGGACACCTGATCCTTAAAGCAGCCGTGCCTTTAGTGATGAGCGCCGTAGCAATACCCTATCTTTTATCCAAAGAACAATACCGTAACCTGGCGAGCATTCTCGGCATACTCGGTTTAGTCAGCTTAGCCTTAGGCTATGCCTTAATCCACCCTCTCATTTATTTTCTGGGCGGTTTTTTTCTGGCTATCTATTCATTCATCGCCTACTTTCAAGGCGAACGTATCGCTATTTTATTCGCGGTTCTCAACACAATATTCGCCGCCACGGCTTTATTGAGCATGTTTTAGCTTTTCTGCCATTTTTTTTCAAAAATTTATGATCTCTTAAGTTTTCCTTAAACTTTCTGTGCAAAAGTATAAATGAGCAGCTAAACTTATAATAGAAGTACGAGGCAGGAGTGTTGACTATGGGACAGAAAGATAGACATAACGATAAAGTAAAGGATGGCTCTAGAGCAGCGGGGGTTGGTATCGATCCGAAAATTGCGTCTAAACCGAATAAAAACTACCGTAAGCTGATTGAAGACCGTTTGGAGCGTAAGCGCTTGCGGGATCAAGTAGAGTACATTGCTGATGATTATGATTTCGGCTTTGACAGCAATGATATT
>DAOUQR010000274.1 GCA_030625525.1 Pseudomonadota bacterium
TTCATCTGCGCGGCAATATCAAAGACGTAATCACCTTTGTATCCATTAGCCGGGAAATCAAATTCAGCGCCAAACAACCCTAAATAACGCAACCAGACGCTCACCGCTAGAATATTCATTTGGCGACCGGCATCGTTAACATAATATTCGCTGTGCACTTGATAGCCTGCCACGCGCATTAAACTCGCCAATGAGGCACCGTAAGCCGCACCTCGACCGTGCCCAACGTGCAATGGGCCGGTTGGATTCGCTGAGATAAATTCTAAATTGATTTTCTTGTCTTGACCGAGATTGCAACGGCCGTAGTCTTTTTTCTGCTGCAAGATAGTGTCTATCACTTGATGCTGTGCTGTGTCTTTAATAAAAAAATTGATGAAACCGGGCCCGGCGAGTTCAGTTTTTTCAACGATATCTGAAGCAGGTAGCGCATCGATGATCTGTTGTGCCAAATCACGCGGTGGCATTTTGGCAGACTTGGTTAATACCATCGCGAGGTTAGTCGCATAATCACCGTGTTGTTTATCGCGGGTACGTTCGATCTGAATCGACGGAGCAATATCACTCGCCAAAACCTCTGCACGTTGTAATGCCACGATTGCTTGATTTAATAACGCTGTCAATTCGTGTTTCATATCGTAAGTAAGCCTACTTCAAAATGGACGGATATTATCCAACACTCTGGATTTTTTGCAAGTTAATTGATAAGAGCTAGGAGGCCTGTGCTATGGGGTCAGGCCTGAGACCTGACCCACTTACTTGCTTGGCAAAACTCGCTTGGTTAATGACATTCAAACTGGCGCGTTTCACTTTCTGCAAGCTCTTCCGGATCATCAACCGTCATGTCATTAAAAGGTGTTTTACCCAATTGGCATAAGCCATTAAACCAGTTGGCTTGTAATTTAAACCAGGTTGTCGTCGAGTCTTTGGCAGCCTTTGAGTCAACAGCTCCAACACGCTTAAAAAACGATTCTACTGTAGTCGTCTTCTTGTCGCTTACAATTGTGTCGAATATATTTTCTTCACTGGCAAAAATTCCCGCGTCTAACCAAGTATCACTCATCGCTTTGTGCAAATTAAGAAAATGCTGCACATACGCAGCCTTGAAGACAGGACGACCTGTAGATCCATCATCAGTCACGTCCTCTTTACAATTAGATGATAGTGGTCGCAATTGGAAATAACGCGCAACATAACGCTCAAAAATTTTCGCCGTGTCATCGTAAAACGAATACTCTCCACTTAGCTTAAAGTCTCTTGCTAACATCATGCTTAATTCATAAACGTCGTTAATACGCACATCTTCTAAGTTTGGATGATGCTCAATCAACGTCTTCAACATAGGCTCACAATGATGATCTTTAGGTAGCTCAGATAATAAAGCATCCCAAGTCGCCTTTTTCTTACCTTTTACTTTTTGGTTATAGCAGGTAATCAGACTTTTAAAATGTTCCTTCTCGATTTTCTCGCTTAGTGGACTCAATGCAATCATGAGCGTATTCGCCAGATCTTCTTTTGATATAACCTCAAAGTCCCCCATCAAGCCTAAACCCTTTTCAAAACGGCAGCACTCTGAGTCAAGAAGCTTTATTCTTGCGAGGTCTTTTTCATCAAAATACCTCTTTAGCATTGTTAACGTAAGTGGACGCTCTAAGTTAGTTCGCTCATCAGCAAGATACTTGTCATAAGCATGCTTTAAAACTTTATAATACCGGTCAAAAGTAGCCTCAGGGATCTCCAAGTGCAGCCGTTGGGATTGCAACATCATGCTGTCTAGTTGAGCATGCTGATCTACACTACTGGCGAGCAATTCCTGTAATAAACCCTTTGCATAAATATCTGAGATCAAAAATTTAATTGTTTGGGTATGCTTGGTAATGCGTGTGTAACCTTTTGCCTTGGCTGTTTGATGAAGCTGATTCAACGATCTAACCAATTGCGCCAGATTGTTTTCATTGTCCGACATTTTTTTTGAGTTAAGCTCAATAAATTTTGTTTCGATACTATCGAGCAGCACACTGAAGGACGAAAACAAGTGATTTTCAGCCATATTCTCATAGAGCTGCACTTGAACACCTGAACCTGCACGTTTGCGAGAAAATGAATCTATTGAAGGAGCCTCTTCTTTTACATACTCATCTAAAGACTGTCGCAACTGCGAACCTTCTGATATCGGCAAGCCTAACCAAGATTGAATAGCATTAATGATTCTATACAACCAATCCACGAACTTACTCTCATTTTTATCCCAACCAAAGCCCTGTTGATGGTTTCGCCCAAGCAACTCTTGCGTCATGGATCGAATCGTATTACGCACGCTCAAGTAATTTTGTCGAATATGCGCGGTTGGGCTTAATTGTAAATAAATTTTCAAAAAATTATCGAGGCATTTTTTAAGCTGAAGCTTTGCATTGTCTCCATCATCAACGATGTTGAGTTGCTCTAATAGATGATCACATAATAAAGATGCTTCGATCTCTAGGCCCAGCTGGTCATTCAGACTAGACTTCATTTTTTTTAAAGTCTCTAGCAACCCCGCCTTTGTCAGCTTATCAGCCTGTAACTGATCTCTTATGTATCCAATGACAGTGTCAGAAAAGAAATATATAGCATTAG
>DAOUQR010000099.1 GCA_030625525.1 Pseudomonadota bacterium
GTTGAAGTATTGTCACTATTGCCATGATACCGGCTACGGTGATTTTGAATTACGATATATTAGGAATAAAGAAAAAAAAGAAATTGATTTTTTAATTACAAAAGATCGTAAGCCTTGGCTACCTATTGAAGTAAAACTTAATGATGAACAGCCTTCTCCTAATTGGTTGCCATTTATGAAATTCTTAAAGTGTTCGCACGCAATTCAAGTTGTGAGAAAAAGTGGTGTATTCAATATCATAAATAATGATGATTACTCACTGCTAATTATAAGCGCGGATAAATTACTAAAATATTTGGTTTAAAATCATATCACTGACATCCGATGAATCATGCATCTTTTTGCCAATACGTTTCCGATTGATTCGCCAGTTTGTTGATCATTCTTGATATCACAAATAAGAGATCAGATAAGCGGTTAACATATTGCATGCTTTTATCATTGAGTTTTTCAATTTCATTTAATGAAACGAGCTGACATTCTGCGCGACGACAGAGGGTCCGCGCAAGGTGACACATCGCGGCGGCTTGTGTTCCACCGGGTAACACAAATTCTTTTAGAGGGGGTAATTCTTTATTAAAGGTATCGAGATCAAGTTCCAACATTTTCACATTGTCACTTGTCATTAACTCGGCATCGGGCATTGATAATTCTGCACCTAAATTAAAAAGTTGATGCTGAACTCGTGTGAGACACGTTTGAATGTTGCTGTGCACATTCATTGAAAGCACCACGCCAATGGCTGCATTTAATTCATCAATCAAACCCATCACACGAATTCGAGGCTCCGATTTGCTCAATCGGGTATTATCCGCTAAGCCTGTACTGCCATCATCCCCTTTGCGCGTATATATTTTTGTTAGGCGGTAAGACACGGTATCTCCTCAGTTGTAGAGCAATCGATACACTACCTCCGCCCCTCCAAGAAGGCAACAAAATTTGACTTTTGGTCAAAAACCATCTAAGTTCGCGCAAATTTCGAAACTAAAGGCTATGTATGAAGAAAGAAGCAAAAAACACTTGGCTGTTGGCCTGGGTTGTATTCTCAACAGGTATTCTATATTACTGTTATGCCTACCTATTGAGAGTCTATCCCAGCGTCATTGAACCCGAATTAATGAGCCGTTTTCAAATCAGTGCGGATGGCTTGGGGCTTTTGACTTCTTTTTATTACTTTGCGTATGCACCCATGCAGTTGCCGGTGGGTTTGGCTGTCGATAAGATTGGGGTGCGGAAATCTCTTATATTCGCGGTGATTGTTGCGACCATTGGTGCGTATATTTTCGCAACGGTTAATCATTTTTCGTTTGCTCTTGGCGGACGATTTTTAGTCGGTTTGGGTGCTGCGTTTGCTTATGTGACCGCGTTAAAAATTGCATCACTATGGTTGCCTCGTCGATATTTTGCGACGGCAACAGGTGCTGTCACTGGTGCTGGGATGATTGCAGCGTGTGTTACCGACATATCGCTCACCTCTGTTTCTGAGCATTACTCATCAACCATGGCTCTATTCATCCCGGTCATTATTGGTATTATCTTATTTGCGATGATTTTATTTTTTGTACGTGATAAACAAGCTGACAGTAATGCATCACAAGAAGAAGCGTCTGCTTTGGATTTTAAACAATTAGGACGCTATCTTTTAACCATCATGAAAAACCCACAAATGTGGTTGATTGGTTTTCTGGGTGCTATGTTGTATTTACCTGCGACTGTTTTTCTTGATGTCTGGGGTATTCCGTATTTAAAAACGGTTTATCATTTAAATCCGAGTGCAGCCTCAGGTGGTATCTCTGTGATGTTAGCGGGTTGGATCATTTCAAGTTTTACAACGGGTGCTTTATCCGATGTTATGCAGAATCGTAAAACCTTTTTATTGGTTGGCTGTATTGCTGCCGCTGTGATTTCGTCAGTTTTATTGTTCGGTGAAGTCAGTGGCGTGTCTTTATATTTCTTATTATTTGCCTTGGGTGTAGCTTGTGGACCTCATCCCTTGTGCTTCACCTTAGGCAAAGAAAATTACGCACCGCATATTGCAGGGACCGCGGTGTCATTTGCTAACTTCGTTATAATGCTGGGTGGGTTTGTTTTCCAACCACTCGTGGGTAAATTTCTTGAATGGCAATGGGATGGCCAGATTGTTAATGGTCTACATCAATACTCGCCGCATATGTTTAATATCGCACTGAGTATTATTCCGATTGGTTTGATCTTGGGTTCAATCACAACGTTTTTCATTCGTGATACAGCGAATGGGGAAACGGTGCTTGTTGAAGACGACGTTGCTGTTGCGTCTGCCGCACAGGCTTAATGGTATCTATGGAGTCAGGTATGTGACCTGACTCCACTAATCAAATACCGTTCGATAAAAAACAGCGAGCGGCACATTCAATGATTCATCCAACACTGGTGTAACCGGTGCCAAGTATCTGACAAGCTCCCGCTCCATGTCCGTTTCTAAGGTCTTTAGTTGCACCAAATCAGGCAATGGCCAAGACAATTCTTGGTAAAGATCAAGCAGTGAATAGTAGGATAAATCTCTTGATAACACAAAAGCCCCATTATTTGTAACACGCACCAAGCGTTTATGACGCAAGGATTCTAAAAGCTCATCGGGGGGTAAGGTATAATTAAAGGGGTCTTTTTTAATAAGATCTTCCAAACTCACTGTACGGCCATCTTGCTGCGCTTGCCACAAATGCCCTAACCACCTCACCGCATGACTGAGCGGATCGAGTTTGGGACCAGCGCGTCGGGCATATTGCGCCGATAATCCATGTGCAATTTCAGCACCGAGTAACACAATCACCCACACCCAATACACCCAAAGAAAAAATAAAGGGAGTGTTGCAAACGCACCATAAATTAATTCATAGGTATTAAATCGCCGAATATACACACCAAAACCATACTTAGCTGTTTCAAATAAAATCGCGGCAACCACTGCCCCTATAAAAGCGTGAGAGAATTTAACCTTGGTATTTGGCACCACCAGATATAACAGGTTAAAAGCAACAACCGTTAATACAAAAGGCGACCAGGCTAAAAACCTTGAGACTTCTTGACCGATATATTTTAGCGAGCCATTCAGCCACGGCAGAGAAAAAATATACGAGCTGAGAACTAAACTTAAACCTAATAATAAAGGCGTTAATGATATCACCGCCCAATAAAGTAAAAAGGCCGATGCGCCTTTGCGCGTAACTCGCACGCGCCAAATTTGATTGAGAGCCCTCTCAATCGTGAACATCATTAAAATCGACGTCACAAATAAAGCGGCGATACCAGTCACCGATAAACGGGTTGCTTGTTGCGCGAAGGTCAATAAATATTGCTGAACGATTTTACCGGTCTCAGGAACAAAGTTAGTAAAAATAAAGTTTTGTGCCGGCAGCATCATTTTAGTAAAAGTAGGAAAGGCAGACAGAATGGTGATCGTCACCGACATTAAGGGCACTATCGCAAGCAAAGTCGTAAATGTAAGCGCAGAGGCACGATAGGTACACGCATCTTCAATAAATCGTAAAACCACGAAACGTAAAAACCGCCAACTGCTGTAAATCCACTGATGATTCAACAGTGACTTGAGTCTATCCTTGATATTTTCGGTCATGGTGAGGCCTGTCATTGATTGACCCAAGACTATCAGGAATAGCTTAACGAATACAGATGAGTGTTGTGACAGCAATTATAAATATGGATGGCGAATCTCGGTGAACGTTCATATTTGAGTCAAGATTGGACGATTTTTTATTTAAAAAAGCGGAGTGTACATTAGTACATGAGCACTTTTTAAATGAAAAATCGTCCAAGATTGGCCAAAGATGGACGTTCGGTGGTAAATTGAGAATAGCTGCTGTTGTGGCCCTGCCCTACACTCATTACAATAGCGCGTAGAATAAAAAGAGTCCTCAGGAGATCATGCCGTGCCAAACATTATTATTTACCACAATCCTCGCTGCTCCAAGTCGCGCGAAACACTCAAGTTATTGCAAGACAAACAGATAGAGCCGCAAATTATTGAGTATTTAACGACGCCTCCGAGTGTCGATGAACTCACAAACATTGTGAAACAACTCAAATTAGCTCCCCGTGATTTGCTTCGAAAGACTGAAGAGGAATTTAAAACCCTCGGCTTATCTGATAAATCACTGAGTGATGAAGCATTGATTCTTGCGATGACAAAGCATCCTCGTTTAATTCAACGTCCGATTGTGATCAATGGCAATAAGGCAGCGCTCGGTCGTCCTCCTGAAAACGTCTTGGAGATTCTGTTTTAGGAAGACGCATAGCAAAATTAGCAATTAGTTTGAAATAGATCCACTCGTAGAGCTTATTTTAAAGGGTGACTCACGCATCGGTTGAATGCCAGCGTTGCCCTCATCTTCCTGGAGTGAACGTTCACTTGAGTTATCATTACACAACGACTCAAAGCTAAGGCTTTCTGTTTGAGAGTGATCGCTTTTAAAACGAAAGAAACCAATAGTATTCAATTGTTTAGCATCTTCTGGAACAAAAGATCGAGGAAAAGGCAGCGCTTTATCCTCTTCAACTGTTTTCTCATCCTCTTCGGCGTCACTATCTAGATCAAAAACCAGCGCACTATCGTCCTGAGCCACGTCATATTTCAGAAAAATCAATTGTTCAATTGCGAGTAAAATTTCATCATCAGCAAAAACGGGTAATTTAGCTTTAACGGATCCACACAATTCTTCTAGCTCAATATTAGCTATAGACTCTCAGGCAAGATTGCGCCAGTCAAATCAAAAGCATCACACCCATCATCCTTATAACGGGATGAAATTGCACGATAGGTGCCAGTATCCAGTAAATGTTTCGACTGACCTTCTTCAATAAGCACTAAATTTGCCATTAATTGAATAAGCTGTGTCTGATAACAGTGATCCAACAACCCTAAAAAGCTTAATAAACTAAAGTCCTCATTATTCGAGCTGAGGTCTTTCAGTAAATCTTTAATTTCGTTTAGATTATCAATGAGATTATCAACATCCAATCGATGTACGGTGTAACGATATTCACTAATAAATTTTCTGACCGATTCTTCAGAAATATGTTCCCAAGAACGGTGTTTGTCATCAAAGTTTGAAAGGGTAAGAGTGTTTCCATCATCGACTGGAAAATTTTCGTCATCAAAATTACTGCTAAACAAATTAAACTCTACATGTAATGAATATCAAAAAACACTATCACATTAAATTCTTAACGAAATCTTAAGGTGAAATTTATAAATTCAGGGCACTTTTTACAAAAGGGATCGTCAGTCGGCG
>DAOUQR010000314.1 GCA_030625525.1 Pseudomonadota bacterium
ATCCCTAAACCGCAATGATCAGCAAAACGAATTTTTTCGACACCCATCTCATTCTTTAAAAAGTTAATGATTTTTTTCGCACCATCACTGTCTGCTTCCCATTCAATACCCGCATAAATATCTTCAGAATTTTCACGGAAAATGGTCATGTCGACAAGCCAAGGTTCTTTGACAGGACTCGGGGTGCCATTAAAATAACGAACAGGACGTTGACAAATATACAGATCAAGCTGTTGTCGAATCGCTACATTTAAAGATCGAATACCATGCCCTACCGGCGTTGTCAGCGGACCTTTGATCGAAACAGCATAGTCTTTAATTGCATTAATCGTTTGCTCCGGCAACCACTGCCCTTCTCCATATAAGCCCACCGCTTTATCACCGGCATAAACTTCCATCCAGTGAATTTTACGTTTGCCCACATAGGCTTTTTCGATCGCCGCATCAACAACGCTTAACATTGGCGGAGTGACGTCAACACCAATCCCATCACCTTCGATAAAAGGGATAATCGGTTGATCAGGAATATTCAATGAATTATCCGCATTAATAGAAATTTTTTCGCCCTGAGATGGGACTTTAATCAATTGTTCAGTCATGTGTTACTCCTCAAACTTTAGTCAAAACAGCGAACGGTTAGAACATCACAATCAGCACCATGAACGATACCTGCTGCCGATGAACCTAATAATCGCGAAATGCCATGACGACCATGGCTACCAATAATAATCAAATCAATGCCTAAATCTTCAGCGGCTTTTAAGACCTCTGATTTAACCGAGCCAAATTCGATACGTTGATTGTCCAATGGAATATCCATGACTTCACCCAGTTTATTCATTTCTAATTTAGCTTGGTCAATGACCGGGCTTTCTAAGTCAGCAAACCCAGGGTAACCATAAGCCGGAATGGGTTCAATACAGTGAATGACTGATAATTTAGCCCCATTTTGCTTGGCTAATTCAGCCGCTTTGGCATTGGCTCTTTCACTGGTCTCACTGAGATCAGTGGCGAGCAAGATATGCGTATACTTAGACATGGCGTTGGCCCTCGGATGGATTGAATTGTGGGACGGATAATACCGTGTTCTGCGCTTGGTTGAAAGCGATGGAATTGCTGTTTTCACGCATTGATGATTGTTTATCACTATGAAAATGGAGTCAGGGCATGGGTCAAACCTCAGCACAAGCGCAACAGACAAAACAATGCCGACAGGGTTCACGCTTTAGTTTTCGTAACGGTGGAGAGTCGCCCGTTAAACCGTAAAGCTGAACTGTCGGCATAAAGCAATTAAGTCAATGTGGCTGCCACATTGAGATTAACAAGTAGAAGAACGACCATGACGGTGATGACTGCATACATCAAAACCATTTTATTTTTCTTATCCATGTGTACGACCTCTTACGATTGCTTCGAAGTATTAGACGCTACACGCGTAAAAAAGTTCCCTTGATATGGTATAATCTCGCAAATTTTTTTCGGATCCATCATGAAGCAAGCACAAAAAGTCATTGTCGGTATGTCCGGTGGGGTCGACTCATCGGTTGCGGCCTATCTTTTATTAAAACAAGGCTATCAAGTCGAAGG
>DAOUQR010000189.1 GCA_030625525.1 Pseudomonadota bacterium
CAACACCACGATTGACCGAGCCTTCGGTAAAAATATCGCGCTGCTTTGCCATTTCTTCGGCTTTTTTCTTACCCATAGCACGGCGTAATAAATCCGCACCACCCAGGGTATAGCCTGCCAAGACTTGCGCGATTTGCATGACTTGTTCTTGATATAAAATGACGCCGTATGTGGGTTGTAAAATCGGTTCCAGATCAGGATGCGGATATTCGACAACTGCACGGCCGTGTTTACGATCAATAAAATCATCCACCATGCCTGACTGTAATGGGCCAGGGCGAAACAAAGCGACTAAGGCGATGATTTCTTCAAAGCAATCAGGTTCTAAGCGTTTGATTAAATCCTTCATGCCCCGTGATTCTAATTGGAATACCGCGGTGGTTTTGCATTCTTTTAATAAATCAAAACTCGGTTTATCGACCGTTGGGATCAAAGCAATATCAATTGTTTCACCGCGATTGGCTTTGATATTTTTAACAGCATTATTAATGATCGTTAAATTACGTAAACCTAAGAAATCGAATTTCACAAGACCCACTGCTTCGACGTCGTCTTTATCGAATTGCGTCACTAAATTATCGCCGCCCGCTTCACAATAGAGTGGAGAAAAATCGGTGAGTTTGGAAGGCGCAATCACAACACCCCCAGCATGTTTACCTGCGTTTCGGGTGATCCCTTCAAGCTTAAGGGCGAGATCAATTAATGCTGTAACATCGTCTTCTTCCTGATAACGTTTGCGTAGGTCGGCTTCTTGTTCAAGTGCTTTCGTTAAGGTGATCCCTAATTCAAACGGGATCAATTTTGCAATTTTATCTACGAAACCGTAGGGGTGCCCTAAGACACGTCCGACGTCACGCACCACGGCTTTGGCCGCCATGGTGCCATAGGTAATAATTTGCGAGACGGCTTCGCGCCCATAATGTTGTGCAACGTAATCAATGACACGATCGCGACCGTCCATACAAAAATCGATATCAAAATCAGGCATGGATACGCGTTCTGGATTTAAAAATCGTTCGAACAGTAAATCATATTCTAAAGGATCTAAATCGGTGATCTTCAATGCATAGGCAACTAACGAGCCGGCACCTGATCCACGTCCCGGTCCGACCGGAATATCCTGATTTTTAGCCCATTGAATAAAGTCAGCAACAATTAAAAAGTAACCTGGAAAACCCATGTTATTAATGACGTCTAATTCAAATTTTAAACGTGACTCATACTCTTTACGATGTGCTTCTAGTGCATCTGGATCATCTCGAAATAACATGTTTAAGCGATCTTCTAATCCCTCAGCCGATTGTTGTGCTAAATACTGCTCGACCGACATGCCTTCAGGAATTGGAAATTTCGGTAAAAAGTTTTTACCTAAGGTTAAATGCAGATTACAACGTCGAGCAATTTGAACGGTATTTTCAAGGGCTTCTGGAATATCAGAAAACAACTGCTGCATTTCTTCAGGCGACCGTAAATATTGTTGATCGCTATAGTTTTGAGGGCGTTTTGTATCTTCTAATACATAACCATCGTGAATACAGACACGGGCTTCATGTGCATCAAAATCGTCAGATTGCATAAATCGAGCATTATTCGTTGCAACGAGAGGAAGGTTTAGTTTGGCGGCTAAGGGGAGAATTTTTTCGATATAGGTTTCTTCATTTTCTTTATGCGTGCGATTTAATTCAATATAAAAACGTTTTTGAAATATATCGCTGTAATACGCCAAGACCGCAGCTGTTTTGTCTTCATCATGATTCAGACAACTGTGCCCCACTTCACCCACCAGACCTGCGGACAATGCAATTAAGCCGTCATTGTATTGCTTCAACCATTCACGTTTAACAATGGGTTTATCGAGTTGTTGATTGTCCGTATATGCTTTGGAAATCATTTTCGTTAGGTTGTGATAACCCTTTTCATTTTGACACAGTAGAACAAGACAATAGGGATGCTTGGGCTCATCTAAATTTTCTAACCAAATTTCGCAACCAATAATAGGCTTAATACCTTTAGCAAGGGCTGCTTTATAAAATTTAACGGTCGCAAATAAATTGCCTTGATCGGTGATCGCCACCGCAGGCATGCCTGTGTCAGCCACTTGTTTTATGAGGGGTTTAATACGCAATATGCCATCGATGAGGGAATATTCCGAGTGTAAATGTAGGTGAACAAAAGTCGTCATTGTCGTTAATCTCTAATTTTTAGGTATCACAAAATCAAAATAGGTTCGGGCATGGGGTTCACGGCGTAATGTAAAATGCCACCATTCTTTGTTATAAGGTTTGAATCCATACTGCTTCATCAGATTGCGTAATAACAAACGATTTTTAATGGCAATCTTTGGAATGTTTTTTTGGCGGGCATGTGCTTGGTCGTCCATGCAATCATAACCCGTTCCCATATTAATACTGTTATCTTTAAAACGCTTTATATACGGTGAAAAACAAGCCGTTAATGTTTGGTTATTTTTATAGGTTGCTTGTTTATGTGCAGGCAGTGCAACGATCGTTAAATCAACGGTGCTCCCTCGAGTATGACCGGAATAAGCTGCCACGAAACCTAATTTAAAAAAATCTTTTTTTGCGACACGCGGATAAAATTCTTTTTTCATACGTTTATCGTTATTGTGACTCCAAGCAATAAAATCATTCACGGCGCGTTGTGGACGATAGCAATCGTAAACTTTCAAACTATAACCGGATTGGTTGAGTGTCTGTTGTACTTTTGCCAATTGCTTTGCTGTGCGACGTGTTAAAACACAGGTGGCAGCGTGATAGCCTGCGATGGGACGCCCGACAAAATTATGGTGACCAGCATAACGCATGTCTTGAATAATACTAGGTGCTATATTTTTTAAATAGACAAAGTCATTCGGTAGATTTTTTGCTATTGAACATGAACTTGCCAACAACAAACACATCCCTATTATCTGGCAAGCCTTTTTTTTCATATAAAAAAACCTCTGAGGGCCACGCGTCCTAACCAAACCGCGATCAAACACAAACTGACATTCAATAAAATATTCGCCAATGCCCAGCTGGCTTGGTTCAGTTCAACTAAGTTTAATGTTTCTAAGGAGAAACTAGAAAACGTCGTAAAAGCCCCTTAAACCCGACTCCTTTCTAAGCCAAATTTAGCTAAAATATATAGATATATACCCCCACAAAATGGAGTCTACACATGGCAGAATATGGTGCTAGTAATATTAAAGTCCTTAAAGGACTAGAAGCGGTAAGAAAAAGACCTGGTATGTATATCGGTGATACTTCAGTAAGAGGTCTTCACCACCTTGTATACGAAGTTGTAGATAACTCTATTGATGAGGCTATGGCTGGTTTTTGTGATACCATCAAAGTCACACTTACAAAAGCAGGTTCAGCGATCATTGAAGACAATGGTCGTGGTATTCCTGTTGCAGAGCACCCTACAGAAAAGATCTCTGCTGCCACGGTTGTAATGACCGTTCTCCATGCCGGTGGTAAATTTGAC
>DAOUQR010000030.1 GCA_030625525.1 Pseudomonadota bacterium
CTGTTAATCAGCTCTTGTGTTTGCATCATTCATTGACCTTTATATAGGGCTCTTTTACACTGCCGCTTTGAATTTGAGGTGGACAATAATGACAAAAAAAAACTGGGAACTCAATCAAGTCGCAGAACTTTTTAACTTACCGTTTTTAGAGTTACTGTATCAAGCGCAAAAGAGTCACCGTGAAAATTTCGACAATACCCAAATGCAACTCTCGACATTGCTTAGCATTAAGACGGGCACCTGTCCGGAAGATTGTTCTTATTGCCCGCAGAGTGGTCACTATAAGACTGAGGTAGAAAAAGAAAAGCTCCTCGATCTTGAGTCAGTGATTGCAAAGGCGACACAAGCCAAAGCAACTGGCGCGACGCGTTTTTGTATGGGCGCTGCTTGGCGTAATCCACCGAAAAAAGACTTTCCTAAAGTACTCGAAATGATTAAAGCAGTAAAAAAGTTAGGGATGGAAGCTTGTGTCACACTCGGTATGTTAGATGAAGAACAAGCACAAGCCCTTAAAGAGGCAGGTTTAGATTATTATAATCATAACTTGGACACATCCCCTGAGTATTATAGTGAAGTCATCACAACCCGGACTTATGACGATCGCCTAGATACTTTAGAGCATGTGCGCAATGCGGGCATGAATACCTGTTGCGGCGGCATTATTGGGATGGGTGAAACCCGGGATGATCGATTGGAATTACTGCGTCAATTAGCTAATTTACCCAGTGTTCCAGAAAGTGTGCCGATCAATCGTTTAATTCCAATACCGGGCACACCTTTAGCAGAGACGCAGCGCATTGATCCTTTTGAATTTGTACGCACGATTGCAGTCGCCCGCATCATGATGCCGCAATCAATGATCCGTTTATCCGCAGGTCGAGAAGATATGACAGAAGAGATGCATGCTTTGTGTTACATGGCGGGTGCGAATTCAATTTTTGTCGGTGATACCTTGTTAACAGCAAAAAATCCTGCAAAAACACAAGATATGACATTGTTAACAAAATTAGGAATGGCACCGCAAGCATTAGAGAATTCAGATGTGACATGTTAAACGAAGGATTAGCGCAGGAACTACAGCAGTTTCAAAAACAACATTTAACCCGCAAACGTTATGTCATACAAGAACGTGAAGGTAAGCACTTGCGCATTGACGATCAACAATGTATTTCATTTTGTAGCAGTGATTATTTAAACTTAGCCTGTGATGATCGAATAAAAAAAGCGTTTATCACGGGTGTTGAAAAGTATGGCGTGGGGAGTGGTTCCGCTGCTTTAATCAGTGGGTATTATCAAGCGAATCAAGATGCAGAAATTGCCTTTGCTGATTTTATGCAACGCGAAAGGGCGCTCTTATTTAATTCAGGTTATCATGCCAATCTTGCCGTGATGACTTGTTTTGCAAACCGACATAAAACGGTGTTAGCTGACAAGTATTGTCATGCGTCGATTTTAGATGGGGTGCAACTCTCTCGAGCTAAACTCATACGATTTAATCACAATGTTATATCGCATGCAGCTGAATGCTGTGAGATAAGTTCGCCCGATTTGATTGTTACCGAAAGTGTTTTTAGTATGGAAGGTGATGTCAGTCCAATCAAATCACTTGTTGAATTGGCCAAACAACAACGAGCGATGTTGATCGTTGATGATGCCCATAGTTTGGGTGTTTTGGGTGATGGAGGTCGAGGGATCACTGAAGTATCTGAAGTCGCTAGCCGCGATATTGATTGCTTAATTTCGCCGTTAGGGAAAGCGTTTGCAGGGCAGGGTGCTTTTGTGACTGGATCAGATAACGTGATTGAAGCACTCTTGCAGTTTGCTCGCAGTTATCGTTATACCACAGCAATGCCGCCGGCGATGTCTGTCGCCATTCAAGAAACAATGAAAATTATTCAAACCGAGACGTTTCGACGAAAACGTTTGCAGCAATTAATTACTTATTTTATTAAAGCTGCAGAAGAAAGAAATTTAACATTGATTAATAAGGTACCTACACCGATTCAGGCTATTTTAATCGGATCAAATCAACAGACTATGGCTATTCAACAGGCTTGCTTGCAACGTGGTTTTTTTATTTCGGCCATTCGTCCACCGACTGTTCCAGACAACACTGCGCGTTTACGGATTTCACTGATGAGTTCACATACCGAGTTAGAAATTGATGCGTTACTTGATAGTATAAAGAGCGCTTATGAGCAGAACTAATCAAAAAACACAGCTGCCATTCGTTTTTATATCCGGCTGGAGTTTTCAATCATCAGTATGGGACGATTTTATTTGCTCGAATCAGCTTTCAAATGCGATTTGCATTGACTTGCCTTATTTAAATCAACCTGAGCTTGATAAGCACTCAGTGGATCAAGTGTGTCAAATCATTGCCGAGCAGATCCCAGAGAATGCTATTTTGATCGGGTGGTCTTTGGGTGCATTACTCGCGATCAAATTAGCTAGCCAATCTACTCACATTCAAAAAATTTGTTTGATTGGCTCAACCCCCTGTTTTTCGGCTAAACATAATTGGCAGGGCGTTGAGCTTGATTCGGCAAATGAGTTTAAATATAATTTTAAACGCTTTCCGCAGAAGACATTGCGGCGATTTGCAATGCAGGTACAGGAACCAAATAATGATGCTGATATTAAAAAAAAGCTGTTGAAGCATCAGTTTGATGCCACTCATCAGTTGAGCCTAATGCATTATTTAGACTTATTATTTGAGTCAGATTTAAGGACTTCATTCGACAGTTTAAACTGTCCCATCTTACAAATTCACGGTGAATTTGATACGGTCGTGTCAAAGAATCAACCCGAACAATCGCTTGAAATAATTAAGCAAGCGGGGCATGCACCGTTCATCACCCATCCTAGCGATGTGGCCAATTGTTTAATGAGGTTTATTTAACATGACCGTGCTTATTGCTACCGATAAACAACGCATTGCTCGAGCATTTAATCGTGCGGCTGCGACCTATGATCAGCAAGCTAATTTGCAACAAGCGGTGGGTGAAATTTTATTGCAACAAGTAAAAGAGCAGGGCATTCAATATGATCATATTACTGATTTGGGGTGTGGAACCGGATTAGTCACCGATCTTTTCGCGCGTCAATTAGAGTATCAGCAATTTAATGCCGTTGATATTTCTGATCAATCAATTGCTAAAGCAAAGATAAGGTTAGCGAACCATTCTATTAATTTTGAACAGACAGACATTAAAAACTTTAAAATCCATGATAACCAATCGCAAGATTTAATTCTGGCGAATATGTCGCTACATTGGTGCGATGATATCCCTCTTGTGCTAAACGCAGTAAAGCAACAACTGAATGAATCGGGATTGCTCGCTTTCACAATTCCTTTAAGTCCATCACTGAACGAATTAAATCCGAATTCGAAAAATTGGTTTCATACAAAAGAAGACATAAGCCAAACATGCCACTCGCTGAATTTTAAAAGCAGCATGATTAGCACTGAAAAAATTATCTTGAACTTCGATTCAGCGACAAAAGCACTGCGCTATCTTCAAAAAACGGGTGTTAATGTTGTAAAGTCCTCAAACAAAACTTTGCACGGACGTGATTATTTATCGAAAATTTTTCAAGAGACATCTGATTTATCTCAGCCTGTCACTTTGACTTTTTATATTGGATTTTTTCTTTTTCGAAAAATAAAGGTAGACGAAACATGATTATATCGAGCCTGAGATCATGATAAAACTGGACGCTTTACTTAATAACGGCCAACCGCCCAAAGAGATATTTGTCACCGGAACTGACACTGACGTCGGTAAAACGTATATCAGTGTAAAGTTACTCGAGGCGTTTAATCAGCAAGGCTACAGCACCGTTGGGATCAAGCCAGTGGCTTCGGGTTGTGAGCTACTTGAAGGTGAGCTTATTAATGATGATGCAACACAGCTCCGTTTAGCATCCTCTCTCGTCGTTGCTCAATCTATTTTAAATCCGATCCGCTATCAACCCCCCATTGCTCCGCATATTGCAGCACAGGAGTCCAATCAAAGCTTGTCAATTGAATTACTTAATCAGCGATGTAATCAGGCGCTTGCACTCGATGTTGACGTAAAAATAATTGAAGGTGTTGGGGGCTGGCTTGTCCCTTTAAATCATGATGAAAAAATGTCTGATTGGGTTGTAGAAAAAAAATGGCCGGTGATCCTTGTGGTTGCTTTGAAACTAGGTTGCTTAAATCACACCTTACTGACTATCTCAGCCTTAGAACAAGCTAAGGTTCCAGTTCTTGGATGGATAGCAAACACAATCGGACCCAACATGCCTTATTACAGAGATAATATTAAGACTTTACAAGCAATGATTGATGCTCCTTGTCTAAAATGATACATAAATAGACATACCACTGATGTTATGATAAAATACTGCGCAATCCAGTTGTAATTCTCACAGGATCTACCAGATTATGTTTAGCCATAATAAAAAGTTTAAACCTACTACAGATGAAGATAAGTCATCCGTTTTACCCAATATAGAAGTACACACAATGTTTTCAAAAAAATTAAAAAGAACAGTGACTCATCATTTACCTGGCGTTGATCCGGGTGGGGCTCATTACTATATTTTAATCGGCTCTTTAAAGTCGCATCCGGATTTTGAAGCAATTGCTGCGGATCAAACGCCATTATTGCTTGATTTTTTAAAAGATAAAGACGTTGACTGGTCTGTGTGCAATGAACTGAAAGTCGCTGCTTTCCGTAATGCTTATCAAGACAGTGAAGATGGCTTTCTCCATCTTGTTCCTGTTCCTCACGACTGTACTGATACTTTTTTTACGATGATTTATAACAATCCAGCGTATTTTGAAGTTAATCAGCGAATGGCGGTGATAACTCAGGCATTTAGAATGCTCTGTGGTTCTTTAATTAATCGCTCAATTAAAGATTTTTTTAAAGATTCATCAAGGTCTTTCCAAGAGCGACTTCAAGGTGTTTTTGATTTTCCTTTTGACAAAAAGATTTCTCAAGAAAAAGTGCGAGAAAAAGAATCTTTACTTCTAATGTTGCTGACTAATAAATATAACGATTATTCTGAATTAACGCGGTATCTTACTAAACTCTACCCTAATGCTAAAACACAAGAAGCTCATCTACTTATCTTGCGTGAGGTAATTATAGAGCTGCATAAATTGTTAATATCATCGAATGCATTACCAAAGAAACAAATTCTCAACTCAATCGAAAATTTTGCTGGATATTATTCAGTTCATATAAATCAGGAATATTCTGTCAAGACTCTATTCGAACTGATTTTTGGTGCTGAGGAAATGTCAGATCCAGGAAAACTATCAAAACAATTGGTTAGCTTTATTTTAGGTGTCGATTCGTTTAATAATATCCCTTATAAGCATAGGAGCGATATGTTTACCAATGAAATTGACTGGGTGAAAGAGACGCTTTCTAACACAGACAAAGCACTTTTACGTGAACTTGATTTTTACACCCAGGACACGCTTGAGTGTTGCGAAATCATCCCCGTTCTTAAAGGACAAGGTCGGTTACACAGGACAGTACCCTTAAAAGCTAGGATGAAAAGACTTTTTAATTTGATTGCCTCTATTGATGCAAGTCAATATTCTAGTGATAAAAATAAGCGAGATTTATTACAGTTCTTTTTATGTCATTATAAATCCAGTCATGTCATAAGCCTTTATTATACTTTAATAAATGACGAACCCTGGATTAATCATTTTTATGATGATGTAAGAAAATTATTATCGACTGAATTAACGCATTACGCTTGTAGCTCTCGAGAACAGATCGAACAATCGAGTAAAATTATCACTTACGGACTCAATTTGCCTCCTCAAGATGGTTTGACGAACGAAAATGCGAAATTGCGTAGGGATTTGCAAATTATTTTTTGTAGTAAATTGAACGAGAGTTGCCAGCCTAGTATTAACGAATCATTCATTGATGACTTTGTTCTATTAGCTAAACAATACTATAAGAACGCCGGGATTTTTTCTTGTAAAGCAGGTGAGAGTTTGAAGGGCTCGTTTAGAAAAACATTACGCTTACTTCTTCAATACGATTCAAGTTTCACAGAAAAATTGGAAGAAAGCCATTATGATCTCTATGCAACGATGTGTTTTCATGAGTCTTTGATGTTTAAGTTTGTGGGGTTAGAAACGGATAAATTTAGACGGATGCTAACATCCTATCTTAAAGAAGCGAAAGACGGTGTGTTGGCGTCTGTAAACAGCACTGAAATTAATGATCGACTCTCTTTTTTAGCTGAATATTTACTAAGGAATGCGCCGATTCAAAATTCTCGTGACCTTTCTGATCCTAATAATAAGTTATTGAACGATCTGGCAGATTTTGGTCGTGATTTACCAGCTTTAGAAATGCAAGAAACTGAGTATCCCGAAGAAAATGCGACCTATCAATTAGATCACAAAATTTGTTGCCATATTACAGCGGGAGTCACAGCCGAAGGCCAGACTCACTGTTTTAAATCTAAGTGGGAATTTTGGCAACAAAAAAATTCAAATTTCACGGTGGCTGTCGGTTATTCGCATATCTATGTTACTGAAGCAGATATCTCTCCTACGAAGAATAGAATATTGAATACACCCGATTTCACAGCTTATTTTATGCCTGGAAATACGAATGGCGTTGGATCTTCACTTCTTGCTAAAGTACAACGAATGCATTTGTGGGAGTTAACTTATGATGGAAAGACGCATTATGTCATGAACCTCACTTGTGAAGATGCTGCGTCTATCGATTTGTCAGTTGATGAGCATAGTTTTTATCATGCTGCGATTAATAAATTTTCAAAAGCAGATGAGCTGGGCACTAAACACATTGTTTTACATTGTCGAAGCGGTATTCAGAGAAGTCGTATGATGGCTGCGACCACTTGCTTAGGGCAACAGCTGCTGTGGGAACAATCTGATGCGCGAGCTCAACGCATCAATTCTCATTCTGAGTTATTAAAGCCTTTACGAAAGTCATCCAAGAATCATATTGACTTTAAATATGATTATATCATTACACACTTTAAGGCACAGGATGTCTTTAACAATTATAAGTCTTTTGTTGATTGTGTTTTGCCTCGATTAAAAAGAGCGATCAGCTTAAGTGCATTAGGAGGTAAAAATAAAATTGATCTGTGTGAGACATTCCTTCAACGATATCGAGGCATGACTCAATATTATAGTCGGATCATGAGCTGTTTAAATAATCGCTTACAAGCATTAGATACCTATCAGGTTATTTTTAAATTGTTGGAGCCAATCGCCGAACAAAACCCACTTATTGAAACATTGTTGATAAGTTCCGCTAATGACTTAAGAGACTCAGGTTTTCCGCCAGAAATACAAGAGTATTATGCAATCACGTATTCAAAACAGTATCTATCAAACACAAAATCTATATCATGTATGAAGAAGGAACTTCAACGTATGATCAAAGATCCACGATTTGAAGCTATTACTGAAGAGTTAAAGAGTGTTCTGAAGGACATGCCAGAGTCACCCGCTAAGTTGATTGCAGACCGAAAAATTCGAGCGCAAGAGCGCAAATTTGAATCTGTGCAGGATGAAATTTCTGTATTGACTAAGAACTTGCAACCGTCCATAGTGACCGAATTCAGTTACTAGTAGAATCAAACAAGATTAAGTCTGGAGCCCGTTTTGAAAATTTTAGCCTATTTCTCCTTAATTGCTTTATTTGCCGTGAGTTTTGCAGCTAGTCCTAGCCAACAATTGCAGTGGAAGCTCAATGCTATAGGCTCAATGAGTGCTTCTTTCAAACAAACTGTGACGACTACTAATGGTCGACAACAAATAAGCTATGGGAATATGGCGATGTTACGTCCTGGTTATTTTCGTTGGCAAGTTAACAGTCCTTTTCGCCAGCTTATTGTCGCGGATGGTAAAAAAATGTGGTTTTATAATAAAGAGCTGCAACAGGTCACTGTAAAAAAACAAAGTAAGGCGATTACGGGCAGTCCGGCTTTTATTCTCAGTGGTTATGCGAAACGTTTGTCTGATTATTTTAATATAAAAGCCTTACCGGCTAAAAAAGGGTCTCAGCGTTATTCCTTGGTTCGCCGGGGTGGGCGCAAAGATTTCGCCGCAATCGAAATGACTTTCAAAGGTGCTGATATCAAGCGGATCGTCGCGAAGGATAGACTAGGGCAAATTTTGGCGATAGGCTTTTCAAGCATTACACGTAATCGGCGTATGGCAAAATCATTGTTTCGTTTTAAATCACCCGCAGGTGTCGATGTCATTAATCAAGCGGGTTAGTCAATAGTGAGCCAATTTCTCACGTCAGTAACAGCCTTTGCGCACAGCTAAATGCTTGCAAATCATGCTGCAAACGTTAATATTTCCTTAAGCTAAATGTGAGAT
>DAOUQR010000070.1 GCA_030625525.1 Pseudomonadota bacterium
GATTGCAATTCAGGTAATAAACCATAACCTGTTGTCCCGATAACACCACAGGGTTGCTCAATATGAGTGAGCACTTGTGCTAGATAATGCGTGATTGAGGTTTTTCCATTTGTGCCCGTCACCCCCATAATATTCATTTGCCGAGCCGGGTTTCCATAAAAACGAGAGGCGATTTTACTCACCTGTTGCTGTGCATTTTCAATGGTAAAGACAGGAACATCATACGAAATTTCATGCGTATGCCCTACTTCAGCTAGTATTGCGCTTGCACCGTTTTTAATCGCCGCTTCAATATAATTGCAGCCATTCACCGTTAAACCCGGATAGGCAATAAACAAAAAATTCGCTTGAACTTGACGACTGTCCGTTGCAATTCCAGAAATTTTTCGGTCCCACTGCGGGTCAACCATACAAATACCAGCCAACAGCGTTGCTAATTCCACTTCAAATGCTTCATTCATTTTTCTACCCCTTACTTAGCCTTTAACTACACTGGCTTTTGCTTTGGCGATATTATCCGGCAATATATTTTCAATGCGTAATGCACCCGCCATCACTTCTGAAAAAATCGGTGCTGCAATTAAGCCACCGTAATAGCGGCCACCTTGTGGATCATTTAACACAACAGACACAACAAATCGTGGGTCACGTACAGGTGCAATTCCAACAAAAGTGGCCACATGATGATCCTTTTGATAACCATTTGGACCGGCAATACGTGCAGTTCCTGTTTTACCTGCAACGCGATATCCACGGACGCGTGCGCGTTTTCCCGTTCCACCTTCAACGACTGCCGCTAACATCGTTAACATTTCATCAGCAATTTTTGGAGAAATCACTGACTGGCTCTGAGGCCGATTAGAGACACGTAAAAATGATATCGGCGCTAATTTACCGTGATTGGCAAATAGGCCATAGGCATGGGCCAGTTGTAAATTTGTCACCGACAAACCATAGCCAAAGCCAATTGTCGCTAAATCAAAAGGGCGAATAATTGCTTTGTGATTTAAAACGCCAGAACTTTCACCGGGAAAATCACTTCCAGTTGTTTCACCAAAACCCACACGTGAAAAGAAATTAATTAATTTTTCAGGTGGTAATGATAATGTCATTTTTGTTACGCCAACATTACTCGAACGTTGTAAAACTTGCGTGACGGATATCGGACCATTGTCACGATCATCTCGAATCATATTGCCACCCACAGAGAGCCAACTCGGTGAGGTATCAATAATGGTATCCGGATTGAATTGCCCGCTTTCAAGCGCACTCGCCACAGTGAAGGCTTTGATCACCGAACCCGGTTCAAAGTTATCCGTCACGGCTCGATTACGATAACGACCATCATGAATTTTAGGTCGACGATTGGGATTATAAGTCGGCTGATTCACCAAGGCTAAAACTTCACCTGTTCTTGCATCGAGAACAACAACGGATCCCGATTTAACTTTATTTTTTTCCACTGCTTTTTTCAGTGCACGATAGGCTAAATATTGAATTCGACGATCAATGCTCAAGGTTAAATTATGCCCGGGACTGGGTTCTTTAATAAGAGCAATATCTTGTACGATGTGACCCAGTCGATCTTTTAAGACACGTTTGCGTCCTTGAACGCCCTGCAACCATTGGTCATAAGCTAATTCTAAACCTTCTTGCCCAGAATCATCGATATTAGTAAAACCAATGATATGTGATGTAATTTCACCTTCAGGATAAAAGCGACGAAATTCGCGCTCTAAATTAATACCGGGAATATTTAACGCTTTTATCTGCGCTGCGATATTCGGATTTAAACCTCGTTTTAAATAAATAAATTCACGGGCATTCGCAGCCAAAATCCGTTTACGAATACTACGAACGGGTGTATTTAATAATTTAGCGAGCTTAAAAAGCGTCGAATCTTTATGATCAAATTCTTTTGGATTGGCCCAGACAGATTGAACAGGTGTACTAATAGCGAGTGGCTCACCGTTGCGATCACTGATCATTCCACGATAAGCAGGAAGACTTACCATACGAATACTACGTGCATCACCTTGATTTTGTAAAAACAAGCGATCAATAACAGTCAGATCAACCATTCGCCATAACAAACCGACAACTGCCAAGGTCATGACGAATACGACTGTTAGATAACGCCAACGATAAAACATGTTCTCACAACTTAACCATAGCCACTTGATTAGCGAGCGGTAACTCCATCGCGTAACGTTGCTGCGCAATACGTTGCACCCTTGAAGGTGTCGCCCAAGTGCTTTGTTCTAATAATAATTGACCGAATTCAACTTGCAATTGATTCGTTAATTGATGTTGCGTTTCCAGTTGACTGAATAAACGTCGGTCGAGATTTTTAACATAAATAACGGCGATAGCGGATAACAATACCGCAAAAATTACAATAAATACGCCGAATGATTGTCGAGACACACTCAAAAATTTATAGTCACCGCGAAACAAACTGCCTTGCGATAATGTACGTGCTGCTGCATTCATCCTATCTTCTCCCCTATTCGCATAATTGCGCTACGACTGCGTGGATTAGTTCTTACTTCTTCTTCACCGGCTTTAAAAGCCCGGCCCACTCGTCGTAAACGCATATGCATTTCGTCTTTAGTTACCGGTACACTCACCGGCAATTGCACTCCGTTTGCATGACGCTGCATAAAACGTTTAACGATACGGTCTTCTAGTGAATGAAAGCTAATAACCACTAAAAATCCGCCCAACGTTAAAACATCTAAACACTGTTCTAATACTGCACGTAACTCTTCTAGCTCTTGATTGATGAATATTCGGATCGCTTGAAATGCTCGCGTTGCCGGATGTTTGTGGCGTTCCCAATTAGGATTGGCTTCTGTGACGATATCGGCTAATTGCTTAGTGCGAGTGATCGGCGTTTCTTGTCGTGCGTTAACGATTGCTCGCGCAATACGTTTTGCGTAACGTTCTTCACCATACTCTCGTAATACCAAAGCGATCTCATCGACAGGTGCCCTGTCTAACCAAGAAAAAGCATCCCTGCTTTGCGTTGGATCCATCCGCATGTCTAACGGACCATCACGGAGAAAACTAAACCCGCGTTCCGCTTCATCTAACTGCGGCGATGACACACCTAAATCCAATAGAATTCCATCTATTTTACCGACCCAGTTTAATTCACTGGCCACGGTCATTAGTTGTGTGAACGAGCCCGGTATCAAACGAAACCGGCTATCATCACCTAAAGCTTCACGCCCGGCTGTCACAGCAGTCGGGTCTTTGTCAAAGGCTAACAGCTCCCCTGACTCACTTAATTCGGACAAGATTGCGCGGCTGTGGCCGCCTCGTCCAAATGTTCCATCGACATAAATGCCATTCGGTTTTATCTGTAAGCCCTCAATTGCTTCATCAAGCATCACAGGTTTGTGTTGTTGCTTCTGGCTCACAGCGATATATTCTTTAGTTCATCTGGCAAGTCATCAACGTTGGTCGCTTCTTCGCTTAACCAACGCTCACGTTCACGATGCCATTGTTGTTCATCCCAAATTTCAAATTTGCGTCCCTGCCCTACTAACATCGTCCGTTTTTCTAAGTTAGCGTAGTCACGTAATAAAGGCGGTAACAATATCCGTCCGTTACCATCCATATCTATTTCAGTTGCATGACCGATCAACAATCGTTGGATCCGTCTCGCTGTTTGATTGAAACTGGGCAGTGCTTGCACCTTGGCTTCGATGATTTCCCATTCATATAACGGGTACAACAGTAAACAACTAGATTCCGTATCAATAGTGACAACTAAGTGGCTTTCACAATCTTGCTGCAGCTGCTCACGATAACGAGTCGGGATCGCTATGCGCCCCTTCGTATCTAAATTAACTGCATTAAGTCCTCTAAACATTTTCTCACCACTCATGTCGAGCTGCGGAGGAGTCTACCACAATCCCCCACAATGTCACCCTTTATTTCCACTTAACTACACTTTAGTAGTGGAATTGGGTTTCGTCAAGTTTTTAGGCTTTGTCTGAACTTATCTAAAAAATAAAAACATCTGAGACTCACTTTTGGTTTGGGCGTTTTATAGACAAACGAAGGCATGCATGGTAAAGTATTGCCCTATTTTGTATTAATGAGAGGTTCGAAGTTAAAATGTACAAAGTTAAGCAGGCCCACACCGACTATGATTTAGCAAAAGCCTTTTTAAAAAACTTAGATTATCAAATGGCATATTTATATTTTGAAAGGTCCACCCAGTCGGGAGATCCTCGAGGGTTGTATAACCTCGCTTTGATGTGTTTAGCAGGACTGTGCTCATTCCCTAATAAACCCGAATTAAAACGAGCACAAAAATACTGTAATGAAGCTCTCAACCTTATAAAAAAGGAGGATCAATCAGATTTGATCAATAACATTCACGCAACATTAGACGATATAAAAGAACAGATACAACGAGCTGATCAACGCAAGATTATTCAACAAGCAAGATGGGATAGATTAGTTGAAATTGCCGAACAAAAATTTAAAAAGATTAATACACGATCAACTTTATCCAATAAAAATGGTTTTTTTCGAGACTCATTTACAAAAAAGGATCAAACAAAGAAAAACAAAAAAAAGGAACGAGATGATCTTTCACAATCCAACGACAATGGGTTATCAAATGGCGACAATAGAGGTGAACAATCTATCGCAAAAAGAAGAACATTCAAATAACTGTCATTCAATTAAAGAACGCCAAACATTCAATGGTCGAAGTTAGGCGGAGCCGGAAAAGAGAGGGTCACGACATTAATCTTTGGGTCATTGATGACAATACCTTCGTTGACTTTTGAATCAGGTAAGACCATCGGGTGTTTGATATAAATTGAGACTGGCTGATGATCAAAATTTACTTTTAATGGCATCGTTACGTTGTTAAGAATGTATGGATTTTGTTGTGGCGTGATAGAACGTCCGTTGATGATCAGTGGGTAATATTTTCCCCTCGCGTTTTTTCCCATCGTGATATTTAAGTTGTAATGTTGTGAATCAACAGTCGGATCGGGGAATTTTGTGCCTGTCATGACACCCAGGATGATTGTTGCAGTACCAGGATCACTGGCATTTGGATCGTGTAATGTACCGTCTTGTGATAAGGCGTCATCATATGCGAATGCGTATATGGGTTCTTGAACAACGCCATTGCTGTCCACTTGATGGATCGCTCTTGCATACAGATCATACCAAGGACCGGTAAGCTTAGCCGCTGGCCCCATAGGAAGATTGTCTTGATAAAAACAGCCCTTTTGACTGACAAAATAATTTTTATTTAAGAGTGTTTTATCAGGTGCCGGTAGCAAACCCACTTCAAAGGCTGAGGTGAGTTCACGCACAATAATCGCTCGGCACGTATGATTCGTGGCATTAAAGCTACCTTCTGCCCCTGCGAAAAATGAAACGCTAACGGGTTTGCTGAAAACGACAGGCACATCAGCCGTACCGTTATCAAAAACAAACTGATTTGCATTATTAACATGACCGGTTAAAACATAATTATTCATATGTGGTGCGAGTGGATCGCCGCTTAGTTCACCACAATCAATGCTAACCGTATGAGTTTTGTAATATCCCCATAATTTATCAATGTAATTAAAACCGAGTTTAGGATTAGACAAATAGTTTTTATCAAAGGGTTCGTTTTGACTTAAGGGAGTTAAACTTTCCATCGCTTTTCCTGGTGCCATTAACCGTAAAAGCGTATTTCCATCCGTTTTATCTGTCAGTTTTCCCGAATAATTTAATAATAATTTATCCCAGATTAATTTTGTGCTCGAATTTTTATTGCCAGCGATGGTGAGCACTTTTTTAAAAGAGTTTAGAATTTTTTCACGACTACTTTGATAAAAACCCGCACGCGTTAGACTGGTCGATGAAGGTTGAATAATACCAAGCGGTAATGAAAAGAAGTCAACTGCAGTTGGATTGATCCATGTACCATGATCATTGTAAGTAAACTCAATTTTATCGTAGAGCGTGTAATAGTTGACATCTCTGGATTTAAAACCATCGGGATCAGGGATAGTTAATGCGTTGGGGTTATCACTATTAACCGTCAGAAACATGGGTTTATTGAGAGAGACATAGATTCTGCCTGATATCACTTTCGGTAAAAATAGCTGATGCTGAGTAGGATCCGATTTTAACGAAGGCAAGGTAGATAGTTTAGTCGAATAGCGATTTAAATTAGAATCGGCGCTAACAATAACGCAGTCACCATAGCCTTTCTGATCAAACTTTACGATACAGGCTTGATCATGTTGGTTCTTAACAACAAAT
>DAOUQR010000094.1 GCA_030625525.1 Pseudomonadota bacterium
TTCAAATGCGATTGGTCATGGTAGTGATGTGTATGTGCTAGTTCCGTTAAACACGGATGAGCAGATTTTTGTAATTGGTGAGCAACGGTTCTAACGCGCACAATATCTAAAAACACTTTAGGTGTTAGCCCGACATGTAACAGAAAAAGTCGTCTCAAATGTTGTCGACTGTAGCCCGTCTCATGACACAAATCAGCTACAGTGACGTTTTCGCTTAAATGAGTAGAAAACTTTTTCAATAACCAGTTTGAGAAATTAGACAATCGCTTTTCGTATCGTGCAAAATTCACTTGTTCTGAGAGAAAGCGGTTCATGACAACAGTGATATCATTTAAGCTACGATTAGAATTTAACTGCTCATAAAGTTCAGTCATTCTCTTAGAGTCTATCAACAATTCCAAATCGACTGAACCGTCTGTCAACTGACTCACATCCATTTGAAAAAGAGTGTGACAAACGCCTGGATTAAATCGTATTCCAAATAATTTTTTGTTTTGTTTAAAAAGAACATGTTTAGCTGTGGTATCCGAACCAAGCAATGTTGCCGTTATCTTATTTTCGCTATTAGTGAGATCAAATAAAACATCCATACAACCATCCGGAATAACTAAATATTCAGATGAGCTAACAGCACTGACGGCGAACCAGTAAGACTCGACTAAACTGGTTGAATTAGAACTCTGAGGTGATATTTCGCGGTACTCAATCATGAGAAGGATTTTACCATAATACAACACAGAATCTATACAAGTTTTTTAATAAAAATCACCACAGCAATAAAAAACAAGCCGTGACAATCAGTGTCACGGCCCAAATTAAATCAAAATTAATCCACGCTTTTTTCAAAATCGCGACACCTAATTTTTCATAGATCAAAAATGCCATGAGGGTTGCCATCAATAAATAACCTAAGGTGTGTACCGCAACAATCAATCCCACATCAAACAGTCCTGTCACAACAGTCTCATGTGAGATGATATGCCCCGCATGACCCGCGACCGGAGCAGCATTATGTAACAACACGGGAATTAACATGAGCCCAGCACCGTGACTGGTTGCCATTAAAAATGACCAACAAAAAATACCGAATACACCGATTTGCATTCCAAACCAACTCAGGTGTTTTTGTCTAAATAAATGATAAATACCCAAACTCAATAATAAAGCGGCTGTGAATAGTTTTAAAAACATCAACGGTAAATGCAATCCTAACAAACCCACTGCGATCACAACCACGCCAACGGCGACAGCATGTCCGAGAATTAATGCAATTAAAGATTTAACGATGATTTTGCGAGAACGATATTGCAAACCTAGAGCAGCGGCAAACAACCAGCCCATCGCAGGATTAATTCCGTGATAGGCTCCTAATGCAAATAAGATGAGGTATAAATGATCCATCATGAATAACAGTATGAGTCAGAGGATGAGTCACCACCATTTAAGCGTAATTGATGGGGTCGCTCATCTTTAAAATCAATAAAGAAATCCGGATCTAAACGCAGCTGCCCATCATCGCCGACATCAAATTTCACCATCCAACCCTTAATGCCCGCTGGATAAAATTGCTGATCCCACGTGGTATACAGTGAATTAGTCACATACACGCGTTTGCCATCAAGACTAGATTCCATCATTTGTGGACCGCCATTGAGTGCAATCTCCGGCGCACTTGGATGTGCAGCATGATGCGTGATCCCACCCAACTTGATCGTATTCATCAACTTCGCATTATGTGGATCGCTGACATCATATTGATGAAACTCGCCGGTTCCCCAACATGAAACGAATAAATACTTGTCATCCAAGGATAAATTAATATCCGTAATGAGCGGTGGTACGGCTTTAAAGTCCTTTAATAAAGGAGGCAATTGATCGGGATCGGCTGGTTGCGCTGGAATTTCAATCACTTTTTTTGCTTTCCATTCGCCATTATCCAAATACCACATCCATACTGAGGATGATAAATCTTTTAGTGACAGTACGACCCCGACAAATCCATACGGTTTGCTTGGATCATGTGCCGGTCTGATTTCTAACACCATTTGCTGTTCACTGCCGAGATCGATCGCTTTAATATGTTTGCGTTTAGGTAAATTCCAAAAATTTAAATGATGACCATAACCTCCCGCTAATAAAATCTCGGGATTAACACCTTCCATGATCATATTTGGCGTACCCCATTCGCTGGTGACGATCACGTCGTAACAAAGATTCCACCAAAAATCATACGCAAATTCTTGCGGACCTCGCACGACCTCCCATTGACCGAGCACGTCAAAACTATCGTGATCCAACATCAAAATACCGCCAGGCGCATCACCCTTCGCATTACCTAATGCGCTCACATAAATTCCTGCAGGGCCACAATGCACTGTATGACAACTCGAATAACCCGATTTATTTGCCAACTCATCTGCTTCGATCGTTTTAATAATTTTAGGTTCATAGGGATTTTCTTTGGTATCTAAAATATAGAGTCGCGATGAACGCACGCCTGGCACAATTAAATATCGCCGCTCAACATGTGGATGCGGGGTATTCGGGCATAATGCAGAACTACAAGCATTCCAACCAAAATGGTGTAACTCATCACCGATATTTGGCATATCGACGCGTCCTAATATCTGTCCGTAGGTTGAAGACTCCGGATCAAGATCAACGCAAACTAAGGCGTCGGGTTTCTGGCGTTCAAGAGGATTAATAATAACTAAATAGCCGTATTTTTCTTTGGGTGCTTGCATGGCTAGTCGGGGTGACGGGTAAAATGACTTATCAGGTCGCATTAACATAGTGATTCTCCATGTTATGACTTTATTAATACAAGTATAGCAGACAAAATACTGTCGACCTCATATGGTCAACATGTTATCAGCATGCGCAGATCACTCACCCAAGAATTCACTAAAATCAATACACTTAAAGAAATAGTCATTATCATCAAGCTCATCGCTAATTCCACCTATATGAATAAGTACAGGCACACAAGAAAAACCTTTAGGGAAAGCCAGGCGGTCAATTTTAGTTTTCACTTCTCTAATAACACTTGTGTTTATTGGGTTTTTTGAAAATTTAATTTCACAAAGAAATAAAGTATTTAACTTTGTTTGGATTAAATAATCAATTTGGCATCCAGGAATACGTTGCGTCGCTCTTTGATAGAAAGGGTTATCACACACAATATCGGAAGGCTTGATATTTAGTTGTTGCTGAATCAAATGACGATTTCTCAAAACTAAATTTTCAAATTGCAAACCTAACATTGATTGCCATCCCGGCAATGTATATATGTCGATGTCTTTGTACTGGTCTTTCTCTATCCTATTTAATTTTGGTTCTATGTATTTGTAGTAAAATCGCAAATAATTGTCTGACAGCCTGTATTTTGAAATTTTTGACTCTTTTCCATTTTTAATCACCCAATTATTATCACGTGAAATATATGCCGATTCCAACAGCTCATATAAATATTCGCTTAAAGTACCACTACTTGGGTATTTGAGTCCTTCGGCAATATCATTATATCCAGCCGATTTCATCGCTAACAATCGAGTAATTCGAGAATAGATGTCACTGCGCTGACCAAATAGATCATGAAAAATATGTTTATGTTCTTCAACCAATAATCCATCTGCTTCAAAACAAAGTTTTTTAATGTTATCTGGTGCAGAATAGTTCGGATTAATTTGCTCAATATACCAAGGGATCCCTCCCGTCAAAGAAAGAATAATAAATTTTTCTAATGGTGAACGGGTAAATCCGAGCGCGTTTAACATGCTATTGCAATGATGTAATGGCAGTTCCTTTAACGTTATTTTTTGCGATATTCTACCAAAGTATCCAGTACTGCTAATAAGATTTTTTTCAATCCACGCTGAAACTGATCCACATAATATTAAAATTATTTTAGAATTTTTCTTTAAATATAAGTCCCAAGCATTTTTTAACTTGGCTAAAAACGTAGGATCACCGTGCGCCATCCAAGTTATTTCATCGAAGACAATAACCCTGCAACCAGACTTTACTTTTTCGGCTAATTGAATAAAAAGTTCACTCCAGTTTTCAGTGTGAACTTCAGCGGCTCCCGTTTGATAATGCAATTGGTGGGCAAACTCATTTCGTTGATCCTGTGCCGTTAGGTGATCTTCAGGTGCCAAGCCTGCAAAGAGATAGCTAGGGGTGTCATTACAAAACTCTTCGATCAAACGACTCTTACCAACACGCCTACGTCCCTTGATAACAACAAGACTAGCCGTCTTCTTGCTCAGTAAGTCGTGTAATTTTTGTAGCTGTTCTTCGCGACCAATGAATGGTAGAGAGCTCATTTTGCTTCCTTCGTGAAAATGGTTTTTGTCATTCTTGCGAAGTCTAGCAAAAACAAGCAGGATTCGCAAGAATGGCAAAAGTCATTTTCACGAAGTCTCCTCTGGCGAGGTCAGTCCCCGACTGAGTTTCAATTCTTTACTTTCCTAGATATTTCACGCTACCGTGAAACAACTACAGAAAATTCGCTATAAACTAGCCTCTGAATAAATAACAGAGGTAATATTTCATGAGAACTTTAATGATTGAAAATATTCAAAAATTTCTTGATGGCTTAACAAATACAAGTTCGAGTTGGATGCCCTTAGCTGATTCTGCCGTATTGATCACCCCACTCGCCGAAAATGCTTATATAAAAGGAAAATCAGCCATTCAAAAATTTATGAATGAGACTATATTTCCAAGCTATGCACCTGATGATTATGAAATTAATAGGCATGTCATTGATGGAAACGCTGTTGTGACATTGTGGAATGCTATCTATAATCAAACCCAAATGACGATTCAAATTGCCGATTATTTTGAGTTCGATAGCGCTTATGCTATCACAAAGATCAAACCATTTTTTGATTCGACTCAGCTATTAAGATGTGTGGGTAAACAATGACAAATATATCAAACAACATAGCCAAAATTGCAAAACAAATTAGCGAGCCGGCCAGATCGGCTATTCTGATCGTTTTAATGCAGGGAAAGGCACTGACGGCCAGTGAGATCGGGATCTTAGCGGATTTGTCACCACAGGCAACGAGCAATCATTTATCTAAGTTAAAAGGGGCTGGCTTGATCACCGGTATCGCCGCAGGACGACATCGATATTATAAAATTGAAAATCCACTTGTCGCGCAAGCGCTTGAAAGTTTAAGCTTGCTAACCGATTTAAAAACAATCAAACCTCCGGGGCATACACGCATATCAAAAAAACTCTGTTTCGCTCGATCGTGTTATGACCACTTGGCAGGCTATCTTGGTGTATTAATTTTTGACCGGCTCGAGCAATTAAATTATATTGAACGTGATCACGAATCATTCTTTCTAACGGCCAAAGGATGCGATTTTTTCAAAGAAAAATTTCAGATCA
>DAOUQR010000208.1 GCA_030625525.1 Pseudomonadota bacterium
ACGTCACAGGCATGTTAGTGCTTTATAACAATGTATTAAAAAGTTTATTTAATTCACAGATACTTTCTTTAACGATCGTTTTCACGGTGATTTTTTTGATGTTTATTGTGTTATTCAGAAATATTAAACTTGCGTTTATTGCGATTATTCCCAATCTTTTTGTTGCGCTGTTAGTGTTGGGTATGATGGGACTTTTAAATATACCACTCGACGTTATGACGATTACTATCGCTGCCATTACTATTGGTATAGGTGTGCATGATGCGATTCATTATATTCATCGTTTTATGGTGGAACTTCGTGTTGATGAGGGTTATTGGGCTGCGGTGATACGCAGTCACACCAGCATAGGCTTAGCCATGTATTACACTACTATGACTATCGCGTTGGGCTTTTCGATTTTGATGTTATCGAATTTCATCCCAACCATTTATTTTGGTTTTCTAACGGCACTAGCGATGCTATCAGCATTGCTTGCAAATTTGACCTTGTTACCGCTGTTGTTGGTTGGGATGAAACCTATCAAGACTTGATTACGTTAAACTTGCAGTGTCTGACGTGTGGCTCTCGCCCCCCCTGTTCGATAAAGGTACCAAAAACGTGAGAAAGATCACGAATCAGGAACGTAAAACGTGATTAATATCACGAAACAGACGGTTAAAGCTTGAGTTCTGATGTTGATTCTGCTAATGTTTCCAACATGGATCGATATATTTACTCTAATTTAGTTGCTTGGAAAAACTCTGCTGGCCGCAAACCGCTTATGCTGGAGGGTGCCAGGCAGGTTGGAAAAACTCACCTTCTCAAGCAGCTAGGCCAACAAGAATATGAAAATTTTTATTACCTGAATTTTGATGAAACGCCTGATGCATGCAGCCTGTTTGAAGGGAGTCTCAGTGCTAAATCGATATTGAGTAAGCTATCAGTTTATTTTCAGACCCGTATAACACCAGATAATAGCTTGATATGTTTTGATGAAATTCAAGAATGTGATGGTGCCTTGGCGTCATTGAAATATTTCTGCGAAGATGCACCTGAATATCATATAGCCACTGCTGGGTCATTATTGGGTGTTAAGCTGAAAGGTAGCAAAGGTTTTCCTGTTGGCAAAGTAACTTTACGTAATGTATTTCCACTCTCATTCACCGAATTTCTTAATGCTTTGGGTAAAAGTGGCTGGGTTAAATTATTAAAAGAACTCAGCGTTCATGATAAAATTCCAACTATTTTTCACAATGAGTTAACCGATGCTCTGAAAACTTACATGTTTGTCGGTGGCATGCCAGAAGCTGTAAATAAATACGTTCAGGTAAATAATTTGGAAGAAGTCCGTCAGGTACAACGTGATATATTACGTACGTATGAATTAGATTTTGCTAAACATGCTACAGCTGCAGATGCAGCAAAAATATCATTGATCTGGGACATCATTCCAAGTCAGCTTGCAAAAGAAAATAAGAAATTTATATATTCTGTGATCAAAGAAAGTGCCAGAGCGCGTGAATATGAATCGGCGATCCAATGGTTAGTTGATGCCGATCTGATTTTAAAATGTTATAACGTTTCAAAACCTGGCATTCCCCTAAACGCTTATGTAAATCACGAGTTTTTCAAAACCTATCTTCATGACGTTGGATTGTTAGGCGCAATGAGTCAATTACGCGCCAAAGTACTATTATCTGGAGATGCTTTATTCCAAGAATATAAAGGCGCGTTAACTGAGAACTTTATTCTGCAATCATTAACAAATCACCTAGGCAATCAACTTTTTTATTGGACCAGTGAAGGTAAAGCGGAAGTTGATTTTTTAGTGGATATGGGTGGTACACCACTACCCATCGAAGTTAAATCAGGTCGCTCTAAACAGAAACGAAGTTTACAAGTTTATCGCGACAAATATACCCCTCGACTTGCCGTACGAACATCACCAATGAATATGGCATTTGATGGATCATTATTAAACATTCCATTATATGCAATCAATGAACTGCCTCGTATGTTGGATGAGCTGTTATAAAAGAGGCGAGAAACTCGCAATTTCATGCAAGGCAACATGCATCACATGCTGTGTCTGACATGCTCCGGACCCCTTGGGCGATCAAAACAACCCCTTTAAAAGGCTATCTGCCAATCTTTTCAAGAGGTTGTTTTGTTGACTTCAAGGAGGTTTGCTTATATAATTTAGTTAATTTTATATAAAAGAGGCGTCATTTGTGGATCGACTATTATTTTCAGAGTTAATTCAATGGCTACATTCTGATGATAGAAAACCTTTGGTTGTGAGAGGGGCTAGACAGGTTGGAAAAACATGGATTGTGCGTCAGTTGGCTAAGGTCGCTGAATTAGAGTTGATTGAGTTGAATTTCGAGAAAAGAAAAGAGTTTTTTGACTTATTTACGACAAATGATCCCGCAACCATTATGCGGAACATTAAATCTTTATTGCATATATCAACACCAACAAATAAATGTCTTCTGTTTCTTGATGAAATTCAAGTTGTGCCTGAGCTTCTGGCGAAATTACGTTGGTTTGCTGAAGATATGCCAGAATTGGCTGTCGTTGCCACAGGTTCACTATTGGACTTCGCACTTGAACAGCACACATTTAGTATGCCAGTAGGACGGATCAGTTATTTTTATCTTGAACCCTTTTCATTTGAGGAATTTCTTATTTCTCAAGATCAGAAAGGATTATTCAAGTATATCAGCGAGTACAATCCAGAAACTAACATCCCAACGGTCATTCATGATCAATTGATGGAATCATTTAAAGAATATATGTTAGTTGGTGGTTTGCCCGCAGCGATATCGAGCTGGAAAAACAAGCAATCTTTGACGGATGTGAATCAAATTCACAATGAATTATTATCAACTTACAAAGACGATTTTAACAAATATAGAGGTAGAGTACCGGTTGAAAGATTAGACGAAATCATGGCTTCAATACCGAAGCAATTAAGCCAAAAGTTTGTATACAAAAAAGAAAATCCTGACATACCGACATCACAAATAAAACCAGCATTGAATTTGTTAAATAAAGCACGTATTTCTCATCGAGTAACGAGTAGCTACGCGAATGGATTACCACTTGGCGCTGAATTGAATGAAAAATATTTCAAACAAATCTTTCTAGATGTTGGTTTATTTAACTCGGGCATACGCCCTGCGATTAACGCTGGGCTTTCGGTATCACGGGTAGGTGGCGCAGCGCAAACCAAGATTATCAAAAAACTAAGTGGTGGGGTGCGAATTGATTTAGCGCGCTATCGAGAACTCGAAGCATTTGCACAGTTTGCA
>DAOUQR010000135.1 GCA_030625525.1 Pseudomonadota bacterium
AAACTATTTTCTTAACCCCTAAACCCGAATATGAATATATTTCATCGTCGTTGGTGCGTGAAATCGCGCAACTTAAAGGGGATGTGTCGAATTTTGTGCCGACACATGTCGAACAAGCGCTTAAAGCATTATATAAATAGGTTGTTGTTATGGCTTTAATGATCACAGATGAATGTATTAACTGCGATGTGTGTGAACCCGAATGTCCGAATGAAGCGATTTATGAGGGGGAACTCATTTATGAGATTGACCCGGATAAATGCACGGAATGTGTTGGGCATTTTGATGAGCCGCAATGTCAGCAAGTGTGTCCGGTTGATTGTATTCCGATAAATCCTGAGCGTGTTGAGACTCAAGAACAATTGTTGGAAAAATATCACTTGTTGGTAGGCGAGGGGTAGATTTAATCTGGATCCCGTGGTCAAGCCACGGGATGACGGTTCTGCACGGGATGACGGTTCTGCACGGGATGACGGTTCTGCACGGGATGACGGTTCTGCACGGTATCGTCATCCCGTGGCTTGACCACGGGATCCAGGTAATATCATAAAATCAGGTAGCAACTAATTTAAATGCGCTCCCCCTGTAAAAATACGACAAAAGGAATTGCGTCATGAAAAAATGTTACCCTTGCCGAACAAGAATAAGCGGTGAGCCAGCAAAATCAAACGCCATGGGCCTGCTCGCCTTTATTATTATGTTTTTCCTTTTTTCTTTCTCTTTCTCAGCCCCCAAACCACCACAAGCCGCCATTGCCTCGGCGCATCCATTAGCAACAAAAGCCGGAATGGATATTTTAAAACACGGTGGCAATGCCTTTGATGCAGCAGTTGCCGTCGCCTCAACGTTAGCGGTAGTCGAACCTTATAGTTCCGGTGTGGGCGGCGGGGGTTTTTGGTTATTGTACGACGCCTCAAAAAAACAAATTAATTTTATAGACAGTCGTGAAACCGCTCCTGGTAAAGCCCGGAAAAAAATGTATTTAGACAGGCATGGTCGCGTTATTCCGGGGTTATCGTTGAATGGCCCGTTATCAGCAGCCATTCCAGGCGAGCCCGCCGCGTTTGATTTGATTGCAAAGCGTTATGGTCAATTAACACTTGCCGAAGATTTAACGTCAGCTATCACACAGGCTGAAAAAGGCTTTCCAGTCGATACGTATTATTTAAAAAAATTAAAATTTCGTGACCGATTAAAACAACTGCAAAAATACCCCACCAGCACCGCTATTTTTTTAAAAGATAATCATGCCCCAGAATTAGGTGATTTAATCATCCAAAAAAATCTAGCAAAAACCTTACGTCTTTTAGCAGAAAAAGGCCGAGCAGGTTTTTATCAAGGAGAAACGGCAAATAAATTAATCGCGAGTGTTCAAAGAGCCGGGGGGATCTGGACTTTTAACGATTTAAAATATTATCAAGTCAAAACTCGTCAGCCATTATATGGCAGCTACAAAAATATTCGCATCGCCACTGCGCCGCCACCGTCAGCAGGTGGTATCGCTATTATTACCATGTTAAATATACTTTCACGATTTGATTTAGAAAAACTGCCCCCCGCCCGCCGTGTGCATGACATTATTGAAGCGATGCGATTAGCGTATTGGGATCGCAGTCGATACATCGGTGACTCCGATTATATTCATGTACCGGTAGCAGCACTTACATCGATGGCACATGCCAATACACTCGCAAGCCATATCAAAAAAAATCAAGCCACATCCAGTCAATCATTAGGCACAGTGACCGTCTTCAATGATAGCAGCGATCACACCACACATTTTTCGATCATCGATCAGCAAGGCAATATGGTGGCGGCAACTTTAACGATTAATTATGTATTTGGTTCTGCATTTGTCGCTGGAAAAACCGGAGTGTTACTTAATGATGAAATGGATGACTTTAGCACGCGCCCAGGTGCACCCAACGTGTTTGGTTTAGTCGGCAGTGTGCCCAACCGCATTGAGCCCGGCAAACGCCCATTATCGAGCATGTCACCAACATTTTTATTTTCGCCCGATCGAATCGGTATTTTAGGCACGCCGGGCGGCAGTCGTATCCCCACCATGGTATTGCTAGGCATTCTTGATTTTATAAAAGGAAAACAACCCGAGTCTTGGGTCTCGTTCCCACGTTTTCACATGCAATATTTACCCGACCGAGTCTATTTTGAAAAAAACGCTTTTAGTGACGAGGAACAAAAACAGCTAATTAAAATGGGATACGATTTAAAAGTGTCAGAAGATCTCTGGGGAAATATGCAAGCGATAGAGTGGGATCGCTTGCAACAATCAGTTTTGGCTGCCGCAGATCCGCGCGGCATTGGTTTGGCATCAGTGAGTCGGGCGACAGTAGGTTTCCCGAATAAAATACAACAAGACCAATGATGTGATTAACATAATCGGAAACACCGATATCGCCATTTGATAATTATGATTAACGTCGAGTATTTTCCCAACTAAAGGCTCAGATAAAGCAACGGTCAGTGAATTAAACGTATTAATAAAACCAACGGAAGTCCCACTAGCATCTGGCGGTTGTATTTCTTTAACGTTGGCAAACGACACCACATAAAAACCAATAAAAAATCCAGATAACAATAGAGCTGTTCGCAACAAGAATAAAGATTGCAGCGGTATATATAAGAAAATCATCATCGTGATTAAACCCAATAAACTACAAACCAGCATAATGGGTTTACGACGTTCGAGATAATCAGATAACCAGCCACCCAAGGGTGAGCCGATTGCAAAGCCAATAAAGATGAGCGCGACGGATGTTGAAATCGCACTTTCATTGAAATTTGTGGTATGCAGCAAATAGGGGATCCCCCAAAAACCAGCAAAGGCAGAAATAGGTGCAAAGGCTAAACCGGAATAGAGTGAAACAAGCCATGATTGAGGTTTTGTTGCGACAGTTTTTAAGTGTTTTAATACACCTTTAAATAATTCGGTAGCACTGCCATCGGCTTTGTGTTCGTATTTCCACATCACTAAATAAAAAACGGCAGCCAGTCCGACACCAATATAAGCGCAATACAAGGTGGTATGTCGCCAGCCTAGATAACCTGCAACACGCCCAAAAGGCACCTCGCCTGCAATGGCACCAATCATGCCTATCGCAAGCATCATACCGAGCAATAAGGCGAATCGTTTGGCTGGAAAATATAGAGTAATGATTTTCATGGTGCCGACAGCCGAAAATGCACCGCCAAGTCCAATGAGCACACGTCCCATTAGTGCCATGGTATAGCTGTCTGCAAGGCCAAACATCGCGGCACCCGCAGCACAAATCAGGATAGAGGTTGTCATGAGTCGTCTAATATTCAAACTATCCAACATCAGCCCGGCCGGTATTTGCATGAATAAATAGGAAATAAAATAGCTGGCACCCAGGTAACCAAAGCTTGAGCCGCTTAAGTGAAATTCTCCCATGAGCTGTTTTTGAATGACACTTGGAAAGACTTGTAATAAGAAGTTATAAAAATAAAAGAGTGAACTTATTGTCCATAAGAGCCAAGGATAAATTCGATTAAATAGGGTCTCGTCTGGTTGCGTGCTGGCTGTCTCGCTGTACATCGTATTAAATTCCACAAAAGTAAATAGGATCATCCTAGATTCGGCAGTTAAAACCTACTGCAAAGGTCTAATGCACTGAATGTAGGGGACTTTACCCCAAATTTTTTTTCACCGTACAGGTGAGTACTGCTTTCAAAAAAATTTAAGATAAAGCCCCCTACATCCAGCACCTTAGCCCTTTTCGCTACGGCTTTAACTGCCAAATCTAGGATTATCGGTCAGTAATAACCAGACATTGTAACGTGCGTGACATAATTCGCCACTCTTTTGTCTTTATGATAAATAGTTGTTGACAAACGATAAATAAATCGCGATAATCACTGCAAGCGTTGGGGCTGATGATCCATAGCACTAGAACTAACGTGAATTCTCAAGAGTATTTTTAAGTAAGCATTGTTATCTCCCTCTGGGGGCAATCGGTTGATTGCCCCTTTTTTTATTCTTCGCCAGTCAATTGCAGCATTTGTTCGCGGACTTGGTTCATCAGAGCGTCGCGATCTTCCAGCGTGCACTGGCTTGAATCGATCGGTGTGCCGATATGAATTTCGGCGGTTTGATTGAGATGAAATTGAAGACTTTTAGCCGGTAAGATCTTATCCGCTCCTCGAATACCAATCGGGATAATCGTGGCTTTGGCTTGGATCGCCGTGATAAAGCCACCTTTTTTAAAGCGGCCGAGTTTGCCATCTTTTGAGCGTGTGCCTTCGGGTGCAATCCAAATAATAATGCCTTCTTGCATCAATTCTCGGACAACTTTGAGATCTTTAATCGCCTGCTCGCGGTTTTTGCGATCGATCATGGGAAAGCCCGTAACTTTT
>DAOUQR010000047.1 GCA_030625525.1 Pseudomonadota bacterium
CGAGGCAAAATTTTATTGGGTGCAACCGGGTTGATCACCTCTGCGCGTAATAAAGCTTGTTCCAGGTGATCAAAAAAATGCGTCACTTCATCATGACTCGCGACCGCATCTAACTCCGTTGTCACCTCAATAGAGCCCCCCATTGCAACTCGACATTCATAACAAAAAATTTGCACTGCTGCGGCTAAGTTCAACGAACTATAATCCGGATTGGCAGGTATCATCGTATGATATTGGCAATGCTGTAATTCAGTATTAGTAAGCCCGGCATGTTCGCGACCAAATACAATGGCAACATCACCTTTTTGCGTCGCTTGGATAACGTGCTCACCACATTCACGCGGGGTTAAACCCGGCAAAGACAAGTCACGTGGCCTCGCGCTCGCGCCGACAACAAACTGACAACCGGCTAAGGCTGTTTTCAAAGAATCCACCACAATCGCATTATCAAGAAGGTCATCGGCACCCGCCGCTAACTCTTTCGCCTTCAAATGCGGGAACTTTTTAGGGGTCACTAAATACAGACGGGACAAGCCCATGGTTTTCAGCGCTCGGGCAGCTGAGCCAATGTTTCCAGGGTGACTCGTTGCCACCAACACAATACGAATACGATTTAACATACAGACAACACCTATACAGACCCTATAATTTAAGGCAGATATTTTACTACAGACCGAGTGTCGGTAAAACAACTCTTTGGATTTGTCTAAAATTTTGGTATCCTTCGCCGCCTTACATACCAATGGTAGTAGAATACATGCGTCCTTTAGTGAATATTGCCTTAAAAGCAGCGCGACGTGCGGGTGACTTAATTATCCGTTCACGCGATGAGCTCGACAGAATTGAAGTCACCGAAAAAAGCTTGAATGACTTTGTCACCGAAGTCGATATCAAAGCTGAAGAAATCATTATTCAGACGATTAAAGAGGCCTATCCCGATCACGCTTTTTTGGGTGAAGAAACCGGTAAACACGGTGATAGCGATACGGTTTGGATCATTGATCCACTGGATGGCACATCCAATTATATTCATGGCTTTCCGCATGTTTGTGTATCGATTGCGATTCAGCACAAAGGTGTGCTTGAACACGGCATCATCTATGATCCATTGCGCCAAGAAATTTTTACCGCGACGCGTGGCGGTGGTGCTAGATTGAATAACCGCCGTATTCGCGTGAGTCAACGACGTGAATTAACAAATGCCCTCATCGGCACCGGTTTTCCTTTTAGAGACAAAAAATTGTGGGATACTTATATTAAAATTTTCGAACAATTCTTCAAAGAATCTGCCGGTATCCGCCGCGCTGGTTCTGCCGCATTAGATTTAGCGTATGTCGCAGCTGGCCGTTTAGATGGTTTCTGGGAATTTGGCTTAAAGCCATGGGATATCGCCGCCGGTGCACTCCTCATTAAAGAAGCGGGTGGCTTAGTCACAGACTTTAACGGCAGTGAAAATTTTCTGGAATCAGGCAATATCGTTGCAGCCTGTCCAAAATTACTCAAATCACTACTCAAAGTAATTAAGCCCGCAACACAGTAGTAAAATCACTGGGGTCAGGTCTCAGACCTGCCAAAAAAAAAACCTAACCCCACCCAAAAACCTGACACCCCAGGGATTGTATGATGAAAAGAATACAGATCGTCATCCTGTGGCTTGACCACAGGATCCAGAAAACACTTGAAAAACACTGGATCCTGTGGTCAAGCCACAGGATGACAGCCACTCCAAATTCCCTGCTTTATGAAGAAGCTACGCAAATTAAGAACTGCTGTGTGGCAATCATTTATGTTTTAAAGTAACATCATTCGCCTTCCTCTTATTCAACACCGAGGCAAATAATCATGAGAAAAATAACCTGCTCACTCCTTATTTTATTATCTGTTTTATCTTACTCACCCCAAGCGTCAGCTCAATGCTGTCAGCCGGTGATCGACACATTGCAATTGATCAAAACCTACATTGAAAATGGTGCTTCGTTTTACGGTATCGATGTCACCAAGAACAATCCGCCCAAGCCAAAAACACCCGAACTTCAATACATGCAAAATATTACCGCCAATCTTCTGAATAGTTTTCTCCCACCGATACCGGGAACATCGGGTGGGCAGCAACAATCCAAAAAATTAGGTACATCACTCACACACGTATTTGGCCAATCAGGTTTTGCTCCCTACTCATCCGCGGTGGACGTACAACCCTTTGCAAAACAAGACCCCACGCTACAAGCGATTATCAATACGCTGTTTATCCCTAGCAATCGCAAAAACTGCTTTATGGAAAATGGTAAACCCAGCTGCAAACTCGACTCAAACTGGGTGCGTGCACAGGCTGCGCTCAACCCCGCATTGAAAAATTATTACAGTAATTATATTGCCAACGTAAAAGAAGGCCGTAAAAAACCCAAAATTGACCCGTATAATTTAAATATGCTGAATGCCAATGCATTGATGGGTCCACTTCAATACAGTTTAAAAGCCTTTCCAAACGCACACAAAGAAGGCATCAGTGCAGGCGCATCAAACATTCCAACCATTCGTTCGGGCAATCAATACATCAACGCCTTGAATTTTGTTCGTTACTCTAGCGGACAATTCATGCCAGTCGATCTCCCTAATAAATTTGATATTGCTAGCATCGTGATACAGTCCACCCCTAAAAAAGGTGATACCACAGCGCAAGCTCAACAACGTCTCGCCGCCAGTGCACAACTTTATACATATCTAGCAAACCTCTACAGCTTTACCGCGATGTCGAGTATTGGCATTAGTAATTTTAATTTTATTGCCGCACGCCGCGTACCACAGGAAAATTCCCCCCAGAAAAAAAGTGTTGCAGAGATGGAATGCGAAATGGCCTCTTGGCGATTAGTCGGTGGTAAAGATGGATTAAGCCGCTCACCTTGCGATAATAAACCAATCAAACTCGGTGAAAACAATCAAAATTGGCATGCTCTTATGGAAAAAGCCCAACCGATCGTCGTGCAACGTGAAATGGCATATTTGCTCGCTGAGCTTAATTATCAACTATACAAACAACGTGAAGTGCAAGAACGCATACTCGCGACAAATTCTGCTTTCCAAGAACAAGCTTTAATTACGATCCGAAGTGGTTACTTAACTTTAGGCAGCTCAGGTTCTAACGTTGGTAAACCTGCTGCGACTGCTAGCACAACTCATGCGGCTGGATAATTGCTTAAGGCCAAACCTGGGTCCCGCGGTAAGTGCCAGTAGGGTGCAGGCCGCGGCCTGTGCCCTGTAGGGTAGATGATGTTCCTGGAATATTGATTTAGAGTAAAATAGTTTAAGGCGTTTCGTCAGCTTCGGTGCGTTGTCTCGGTAATAAATCAGCACGATTTAATCCCATCGCAACAGCAAGAGCACCCGCGACATAAATCGAAGAATAGGTACCAATCACGATACCGATCATCAGTGCTAACGAAAAACCGTGAATGGTTTCACCGCCATATAGAAATAAAGACACCACAACCACTAAGGTTAAAGCCGATGTCATCACTGTTCGAGATAGCGTTTGGTTAATAGATAAATTCATGATTTCAACAGACGTCGCTTTACGAACTTTCCTAAAATTTTCCCGCACGCGATCGAACACAACAATCGTATCATTGAGCGAGTAACCGATCACCGCCAGTAATGCAGCCAAGGCTTTTAAATCAAATTGAACGTGAAACAAAGCAAATATCCCTAAAATTAATAAGGGATCATGTATGAGTGCGGCAGCAGCACTGACAGCAAAGCGATATTCAAATCGCAAAGCGATATAAATCATCGTCGCCAACATGGAGACCACAATGGCAAGGGCACCTTTCGTTGCGAGTTCCTTCCCGACTTGCGGACCAATAAACTCACTTCGCTGCTTGGTTGCACCCGGCAAAACTTTCATCACTTTATCGACTAATTGTGTTTGATCCAGATTAGCACGCGGGGCAATAGTAATGAGCACATCACTCGATGTACCATAACTCACCACCTGCAAATCGCTAAAACCCACTTTATTTAGACTTTGTCGCATTTGCGCAATATTCGCGGGATGATCGTACGTCACTTCAATTTGGGTGCCTCCACGAAAATCTAAACCCCATTGCAAACCATTAACCGCTAATGCACCGATAGAGACGACAAACAGCAATATCGATAATAGCGCACTCCATTTTCGCAAGCCCATAAAATCAATTTTTGAATTTTGTTTAAATAATTCCATGAATTAAATTCCTACTGATAATTTTTTCACTGTACGACCACCATAAATCCAATTAACGATAGCGCGTGTAAAGGTAATACCGGTCAACATCGAGGTTAAAATACCAATCGATGTTGTTACTGCAAATCCACGAACAGGACCCGAACCAATCGCAAACAGAATGATAACAACAATCAGGGTTGTCACATTCGCATCGACAATCGTTGAAAAAGCTCGCTCATAACCCGCATAAATGGCGGCCTGCGGCGTGGCTCCCGCCCGGATCTCTTCGCGTATCCGCTCATAGATCAGAACGTTTGCATCAACGGCCATACCAATAGTTAACACGATACCGGCGATCCCCGGTAAAGTTAGTGTTGCCCCCAACAAGGAGAGCAAGGCAACCAATAATACCAAGTTGAGTAGTAAAGCCACATTAGCAATTAAACCAAACAGGCTATAATAAACCACCATAATAACCAAAATGATGCCCATACCGATTTCAAGCGCCAACACACCACGTTGAATATTTTCTTTACCCAATGTCGGCCCTACCGTACGCTCTTCAACAGGATATATTGTTGTAGGCAATGCGCCTGCGCGTAATTGTAACGCTAAATTTTGAGCTTCTTGTGCTTCACCTAAACCCGTAATTTGGAAGTTGGTACCCAACGCACTCTCAATCGTAGCAACGCTGATCACACGTTCAATTTTCTGTTTATGACGAACAATTTCACCGTTCGTTTTTTTAGCGATCACTTTCGTTTCAACATAAACAATCGCCATAGGCTTACCAATGTTTGCACGTGTGGTCCGCAAAAATAAACTTTCACCGCCCCCGCCGAGTGTGATGTTAACTGACGGCTGTCCACTACGCTGATCATAGCTAGCCACCGCACTGGTGATCGATTCACCACTTAAAATCACGCGACGTTTAAGTAAGGTAGGACGCTGGTTATATTTATAAAGTTTAGTCCCAACAGGCACCATACCGGCAGCTGCCGTCGCTGGATCATTTTGGGTATCAACCATATGAAATTCTAAAGTCGCTGTACCACCAATAATTTGCTTAGCACGAGCAGCATCTTGGATCCCCGGCAAATCAACGGCAACACGATTCGTACCTTGTTGCTGTACAACCGCTTCACCAACACCTAATTCATTCACTCGATTGCGTAAAATTGTCATCGTTTGTTCAATCGTATACTGCCGTGAATTATTAAGTTCTGCTGGCGATAAATTAACCGTGATGAGGTAAGCCCCATTCTGAACACGACTTTTTAAAATAATATTAGGATAGTTATCACGAATTGCGCTTAAGGCTTCATCTCTATCTGTTTCACGTCGAAAACGAATCATAACTTGATTATCCGGTGTGCGTTTAACTCCCGCATAACGAATACGTTTTTCACGAAGTTCTTCACTAATGTTTTTAATAATGCCGTCCATACGACGCTTGATCACACCATCAACATCAACCTGTAGCAGAAAGTGCACACCACCGCGTAAATCTAGACCTAATTTCATCGGATTAGCCCCGAGTGCTGTCAACCACTTAGGTGTCGCCGGTGTCAAATTTAGAGCGACCGTATAATTAGGACCCAACTCTTTTTTGATCACATCTTTAGCGTTCAACTGGGTATCCGTGCTAAAAAAACGAATCAATGCAGAATCATCCGCAAATGAAATCGTTTTGTAATCCAGTTTATGCGACTTGAGCAAAGCAGACATCTTCGCTGTCATCTCAGATTTAACCACCAAGCCATGTTTGGCGGATGAAATTTGAATAGAAGGGTCTTCACCATACAAATTCGGCACGGCATAAACAAACGCGATCACAGTGATAACGACGATGAGAAGATTCTTCCATAAGGGATATTTATTCTGCATGATCCGATCCAGATTAATTAATTGATTTCAACGTGCCTTTCGGTAAAGAGGCTGATATTGAACTACGTTGCACAGTAATATCAACATTGCTGGCAATGGTGAGCGTCGCGTATTGTTCTGTCAATTTTGCAATTTTACCTAGCATGCCACCATTGGTGATCACCTCATCACCCTTGGCTAAGGCTGTCACTAACTCACGATGATCCTTAGCTCGTTTGCTCTGTGGACGCCACAATAAAAAATAAAAAACCAGCGCGAAGCCGCCTAACATTAATATCGAACTCCACAGGCCTTCAGGTGAAGATTGTCCGCCGCCCGAGGTCGCAGCATACGCTGTATCGATCAAAAAACTCATGATGATTCACTCCTATAATAATGTTCTGCAAAGTCGCGCAATGTACCTTGTTCTATGGCATTTCGCAATTGCTGCATGAAAGATTGGTAATAGCGCAAATTATGGATCGTATTCAAATGCGACCCTAATATTTCTTTACAGCGAAACAAATGATGCAGGTAAGCTCGGCTGTAATTTCCACAGGTATAACAATCACAGTTGTCATCCAATGGCTTCATATCGTGTTTATATTGACTGTTACGGATTTTGACAGTGCCATGGCTTGTAAATAAATGGCCATTACGTGCATTACGTGTTGGCATCACGCAATCGAACATATCTACACCATTTAATACACCGTGCAGAAGATCTTCTGGTTTACCAACGCCCATCAAATAACGAGGACGATCATGAGGCAATTGAGGCGCTGTATGCTCTAACACTTTGCGCATTTCATCTTTAGGCTCACCGACGGATAAACCACCAATCGCATAACCATCAAAACCAATTTCAGACATGCCTCGCAGTGAAATATCACGTAAATCCAAATACATGCCACCTTGCACAATTCCAAACAAAGCATTGGGATTATCGCCAAACGCTTCCTTAGAACGACTCGCCCAACGCATGGATAACTCCATCGACTCACGCGCCTCAGTATACGTCGCAGGATACGGCGTACATTCATCGAAACACATCACAATGTCTGAATTTAAACTTCGCTGCACCGCCATCGAATCTTCGGGGCGCATAAAGATCTTACTGCCGTCTAACGGCGATCTGAACTTAACACCTTCTTCGGTGATTTTTCGCATTTTACTCAGACTAAAAACTTGGAAGCCGCCCGAGTCCGTCAATATAGGGCCATCCCAATGCATGAATTGATGCAATCCACCATGGGCTTCAATGACTTCCGTACCCGGTCGTAACATTAAATGGAACGTGTTCCCTAATATAATTTCC
>DAOUQR010000149.1 GCA_030625525.1 Pseudomonadota bacterium
CAAGCAGCAATAATCGTTCGGGCTTTACCCGCTTACTGAAAACCACCTTGCGTAATTTAGACGTGCGAATTGAAGATCGCTCAGAACAAGCGCCTTTCGCCATTCATATCCTAGAAGAGCGCTTAAATCAAACAGCCAGTGCCGTCAGTGCAAGCACACAAACAAGTCAATATACCCTGATTTATACCGTCTATTTTGAGTTAACCGACCGCCGCGGTAAGATTATTATTCCACAAACTGCGCTCACCGACTCGCGTGTACTCACCTTAAATATGAATCAATTGCTCAGCTCAAATAATGAAGCGCTCAGCCTGCAAAAAGCGATGCAACAAGATATCATGATGAAATTATTTAATCGGCTCACCGCCAAACGGACTCGACGCTTGCTAGCAGGTCATAAAAAATGAAATCTCGCCCCGAACAACTTGCCGATCAATTGCAAAAATCTATCGCCCCCATTTATGTGATCAGTGGCGATGAGCCTTTAATCATACAAGAATGCTGCGACCAAATTATTGCAGCCACTAAACAACAGGGTTTTACTGAGCGTCGTATTTTTAATGTTGAATCTGGATTTAGTTGGTTAAGCCTGCTCGAAGCCAATCAAAGCATGTCGCTTTTTAGTGAACGCCAATTATTTGATTGCCGCATTCCCACCGGCAAGCCCGGTAAAGAAGGCGCAGACATTTTAAAAAAATACGTGCAAACACTTAATCCTGACAATGTATTATTGATCCGTTTACCTAAAATTGAGCAAGCCGCACAACGGAGCAAGTGGTATACCGCCTTAGAAAAAGCCGGTGTTGCCGTTGTTGTTTGGCCTATCAAGGCCCAACAATTTCCACAATGGATACAGCAACGCGCTAGGCACTATCAACTCAACATCGACAAAGCCGCTATCAATTTATTGGCGAATCAAACCGCCGGCAATTTACTCGCAGCACATCAAACGCTGATCAAGTTACAACTCACTCATGATACCCAGCCTATTGATGCTGAAGGCATGGCCGATGCACTCAGTGATCACAGCCGTTTTAGTGTGTTTGAATTGGTTGATTGTGCTTTGCAAGGCAATCGAACGGAGGCCTGTCGTATTCTCAAGGTATTAAAAGCGGAAGGCACCGAACCCACTATTATTTTATGGGCCCTTGCACGAGAAACACGTTTAATGGCTGAGGTGTCATTTGGTTTACAGCAAGGCATTTCTTTTTCCGAGCTTTCAAAGCAACAAGGTATTTGGCAAAATCGACAGACTTTAGTGAAAACAGCCTGTCAACGCCAAGCCGTTTCATACTGGCAAACCAGTATCAAACAAGCCGCAAACATTGATAAAATATTAAAAGGCGGTGCGCGCGGAAACACTTGGGATGCATTGTTGGATTTAACTTTAAGATTGACCGGCCAACCCTTATTGGATGTTGCATGACTAAGCAACGTAATATCATTGCTGTGTTAGGCGGAACATTTGATCCCATCCATAAGGGACATGTACAAATTGCCGAAGAAATATATTCACACCTACCCTGTCACGAAATTCGTTTTATTCCGTGTAAGATCCCGTTATTAAAAGCCGCCCCTAACGCAACTGTCGAACAACGTTTAGAAATGCTGAACATTGCACTGAGCGATCGCTCACATGTGGTGATCGACACCCGCGAGCTTGAGCGCAAAACACCCTCTTATATGGTAGAGACTTTAAAATCCTTGCGAGATGATTTCCCGTCACAACCCTTGGCACTTATTTTAGGAATGGATGCTTTCGCACTTTTACCAAAATGGCATGACTGGCAATCGCTGATGGGTCTATGTCACATCGTCGTGTTAAACCGCCCGGGTTACAACATCGATGAGTGTCTCAATCCATGGATCCAGGAACATCAAGTAACGAATTATTTACACCTCAACGAACAACCCGCAGGTTTGATTTATTTTCACATGATGCCACCGATTGATATTTCATCCACAGAAATTCGTAACGAAATCGAACACGGCGATCTCCCCGCAACGTATTTGCCTGATAAAATTTTCGAATATGTTCGAAAGCACCGCTTGTATAGGTAATCAGGCTCTTTTCTGGTATAATCGCGCACTTTTGACTCCTTGGTAAAATATTATGAACAGTGACCAACTCTTAAAATTCGTTGAAGAGACGCTAGACGACATCAAAGCGATTGATGTTACCGCGATCAATGTCAAAGAACTCACCGCACTGACAGACTATATGGTGGTCTGCACTGGGCGCTCAAGTCGTCATGTCCAAGCCATTGCTGATAACGTGGTTAAAGCCGCTAAAGATAAAAAACACCAACCGCTCGGTGTTGAGGGTAAAAGCAGTGAATGGATCTTAGTTGATCTCAATGACATCATTGTCCACATCATGATGCCGGAAACACGTGCGTTTTATAATCTCGAGAAGCTATGGGATAGCACTGAACTGCGTCAATTTGCCGAAGAGTGAAGCTAGAGTTAAATGAAGATCCATCTAATTGCTGTCGGTGATCGCATGCCCAGCTGGGTTGAGACGGCGTTTAAAGAATATAACAAGCGCTTGCCCCAGCATTTTCGGCTAAATTTAATCGAAATCCCGATGGCCAAGCGCAGTAAAAATTGTGATATCCAGCAATGTATCGCAAAAGAAAGCCTAGCGATTTTGCAGGCCATTCCTAAAGATAGCTATATTGTCGCACTCGAAGTCAATGGACATGATTGGTCCACCCCACAATTGAGTCAGGAGCTGGAACAATGGCAACGTTTTGGACGAGATATTACGCTGCTCGTTGGCGGTCCTGATGGTTTAAGTCCACAAATCAGTAAACTAGCTGATAAACAATGGTCACTCTCAAATCTAACACTCCCTCATCCAATCGTACGGGTCATCATCGCTGAGACACTCTACCGAGCCTGGACTCTATTAATCGGACATCCCTACCACAAATAGATCAAATGGGATCAGCTCTGAGATCTTGTGATTTTTGCTGATTCTAGTATGCTTCCGGCATGTCAAAACGGCTTACAATACAAGATCATATTCGTGAAACTGAGCTCTTCTATCGTCGAAGTCGCGGTGTGGTGGTGCTCGTCTTCGCTTTGGCACTTGCACTGTTTTTCCGTTTGCTCTATTTACAGTTATTCGAGCACACTCGCTACACAACTTTATCTGAACAAAATCAAGTAAATGTTATTCCAATCGAACCAAATCGCGGTTTGATTTATGATCGCAATGGCGTGTTGCTCGCTGAAAACGTCCCTGTTTTTAGTTTAGAAATCACCCCTGACCGAGTGAAAAATTTGAAAAAAGTCATTCATCAATTACAAGGCTTAATTAAAATCGATGAAGAAGACGTGAAGCACTTTTATAAAGAAAAACGCCAACGTCGATCGTTTGATCCGATCACTCTTAAAGTCAAATTAACCGAAAATGAAGTCGCTAAATTTTCGGTGAATCAATTTAAGTTTCCGGGCATTGCGGTTAAAGCACACTTATTAAGGCGCTATCCATTAGGGCCAGTCTTTGCCCATGTCCTTGGCTACGTTGGTCGTATCAATGAACAAGAATTAAAAATACTGGATCCGAGCAATTACGCCGCCAGTAATTTCGTCGGAAAAATTGGGATTGAAAAATCCTATGAAAAAATGCTACATGGCACAGTCGGTAATCAACAAGTCGAAACCGATGCCAGCGGACGCGTCGTACGCATACTCAAAAACACGCCCCCTATTCCCGGGAAAGATCTTTACCTCACTGTCGACAGCGGCTTAGAGCTCGCCGCGGAAAAAGCATTAGAAGGCCATCGCGGAGCGATCGTTGCGATTAACCCACAAAACGGCGACGTGCTCGCACTAGTGAGTGCACCCAGTTTCGATCCTAACCTATTTGTCACGGGCATTAGCAGGAAAGCTTTCAAAGCCTTAAACAAATCAAAATACAGGCCACTCTACAATCGAGCCATACGCGGACAATACCCCTTTGCATCCACCATTAAACCCTTTCTTGCCATACAAGGTTTGGATACCGGCTTTGTCACAAAATCGACACGCATACGTGACCCTGGTTACTTTAAATTTCCGTTTAGCAGTCACGTCTATAAAGATTGGAAAAAAGGCGGTCATGGCACTGTCGATCAAAATCGCGCGATCGTTATTTCTTGCGATACGTTTTTCTATC
>DAOUQR010000069.1 GCA_030625525.1 Pseudomonadota bacterium
CCAATAATTTTAATTACCAGTCTGTCAGGGTTTTGTATTTGTTCTATAGGTATTAAGTGATCGACGAGTATGTTCTGGGTAATATGAAAATCCAAACTGGACGTGGTCGTGATTGAAAAACTCCCATTCATGATACAACGAAATCCAGACAGCTTTCTGTTTAAAGCTTTATCAAAAAAGAGCGTTTCTGGAAACGTTTGTTTTGGCGCTGGATTTTTCTGGATCCTACGGCGTTGCTTTGGCTTTTCTTTTGATTTTTCTAGGGTTGATTGTGTGCGAGCTTTTTGTTTTGTTAGCGTTTCTATATACTTTTTGCACCGATTCAGACGTGTCATTGCGATCTGATCCTTTTGGCGAGTTGTGCGGGTCATATGTTGCAAATATCTGATGCTCTTTTTAATATATGCAAAATATCGTTTTTCTTGATTACAAAAAGGTTCAAGTCTGATTAAGTATTTAAATACACGCGTGCCTGCACCAGACATAGCAATTTCGACCAGGTCACCTTCAGATAATCTTTGAGTTTTACAGTAGTTTGGCAAATTATAATTAAGATTCTCTAACATGTACTGTACAATTTCGATGTCGTCATTACTGGCAGCCATTGCGATAAGATCGATACCTTTATAATATTTGTTCTGAGTTATTCGTTTGTGCTCTGCACCTAAGCTAAGTAAATAAATGGCAAGTTCGGGCTCACCGGATGTTGCTGCTATCATCGCTGGTGACAAATCAAAAGATGAAGTATCGATGTTCGCTATAGATAAATTCAAATCAGCGCCATTTTCAATAAGAAAGTCAACGCATCGTTTTCGTTCTTCAATATTACCTTCAGAACAAACAAGATAAGTAAGAGGAGTGAGATCGTTACCCTCTGAATCTTCAATAATACGAGTGGGTAAACTAGGGTTTTTGTTAGTTAATTCTCGGATTAAAGGCAGGTTGGCATAATCGAGTGCGTATAAAAACAATGAGTCGTTTATTGAGCTTCTCTCAAGAATGTTGCAAAGCACCTCTTTAAATTGATTGTCATTCCTTTTAACACAAAGACTTAATAGGTTATCGCCTTGATGAATGCCAATGTTTATTGTTTCAAATATAACGCTTCTTTTATTTTTTATCTTTGAAAAGAGAATTTTAAGAATCTCTTTTTTTCTTTTAAAAACGCAGTATTGTACAGTCGTTAAGTTTTTAAATGCGCCTTCTTTAAATGAAGAGTTTGGGGTTGCCCCCAGTTCTAGCAGCGTTTTACACAGCCCTTTCATGTCTTTTTCAATCGCAAAATGAAGTGCGCTCCAACCACGGCATTCGCCTTCTTTTATTACGTAATTTATATTAAACATCGATGTTACAATCCGCAGGCTATAATCATTGTTGTTCTGGTGATGCTTCAACCCACTGAGCATAATGCTGATTGAAATAATTTCAAATTGCTTTAGGGTTATTATTTCAGATTGATGTAGTTGTATAAATTTACTAGCGAGTCGAGCGGTCAACTTAAACGATTTTAGTTGAGAGATAAATTCAAATAAAATCCTAAAGGTACCTGTTTCACCTTTTTCACTGAGTGGTTTGCCCAGACAAAAATCCACAGGTGAGATGCAGTCCTGTGAAGTCAGATATTTCCATATACGATTAAATGTTCCCTGGTTTTCATCACAGACCAATGCATGAACCAACAATATATGCCATACAGCAACGCCGTCGATGGTGTGATCATTGAGGTGCTCGGTTAAATCCTCAGGATATTTATCACTCTCTAACGTCAATGCCTTAACGAGATAAGAATTAGAATTTAAACGCACCGCTTTGGCTCTTATTTTTTCTGCATCATTGAGTTTGAGGATGTCACGTAAGGTTTTTGAAGTAACGTTATCTAGGCTGGTGGAAAACATTTTAATACAACACGACTACAACAAGGATGCACGATCATAACAAAAAATGCTCAGAGTGTCGAATAAATGTTACACGCAAAAGCTTCGCATTTTGATAAGCGAGGGGTATACTTCTTTATTTCTACATCGACCTTACACAAGCATGCTTAACAAAAATCAAATATTAGAAAAATTATCAGAAATTATCATCCCCACTATTAATAGTGATCTTGTTTCTACAAAATCAATTAAAGACATTCAACTTAACGATGATGTGCTGACTTTAGCATTAGAGTTTGGGTTTCCATTTGAAACTTATGAAAATCAGCTGCAACAACAAATACTTGAATGTTTAACGCAATCTTTGAAACTAAAATCAATTCAATTGACCTTGTCGCAAAAAATTGTTTCTCACGCAGTACAAACAGGGTTGAAAGGCTTACCTAATGTTAAAAACATTATCGCCATTGCCTCGGGAAAAGGCGGAGTGGGCAAATCCACAACCGCAGTCAACTTAGCGGCAGCGCTCAAACAATTAGGTGCGCGTGTTGGGATCCTTGACGCGGATATCTATGGCCCGAGTCAACCCATGATGTTAGGTGCAACTGAAAAACCGGAATCAGTCGATGGCAAATATTTAAAACCAGTGATCTGTCACGGTATTCAATCCATGTCGATAGGGTATCTGATTGAAAATGAAGACACGGCCATGATTTGGCGTGGCCCGATGGTGACGCGAGCATTACAGCAATTATTGAATGAAACCTTGTGGGATAAACTGGATTACTTAATTATTGATTTACCTCCTGGCACGGGCGACATCCAATTAACCCTCGCTCAAAAAATTCCAGTCAGTGGCGCAGTGATCATTACCACACCTCAAGACATCGCCTGTCTGGATGCCAAAAAAGCGTACGCTATGTTTAACAAAATGCATATCCCGGTGCTTGGCGTCATAGAAAACATGTCGACACATCTTTGTCCAGCATGTGGACATACCTCCGCTATATTTGGAACGGGCGGTGGTGAACACATCGCAAATAAATATCAAACAACCCTGTTAGGTCAATTGCCATTAGATATTAAAATTCGCGAGCAAACCGATGCCGGCAAACCGACAGTGATCGCTGAGCCGGATCATCCTATCAGTCAGGCTTACCGAGAAACCGCGCTAAAGCTCAGCGCCGCTTTATCGACCCTCGGTAAAAATTACGCTGCGAAATTTCCCAAAATTGTTATAGAATAGCGTCTTTGTTTTGTATAAGCTTATAAATAAAAATAACAAGAGTAATGCCCATGAGTATTAAATCTGATAACTGGATCATCAACATGGCTCAAGAACAAGGGATGATTGAACCCTTTTCTCCGGAGCAAATTCGTAACAATGAAAGCGGCCGTATCATCTCGTATGGTACATCAAGTTATGGTTACGATGTTCGATGTGCTGATGAATTCAAAGTTTTTACGAATATCAATTCTGTGATTGTTGATCCCAAATCCTTCGATGCTGATAGTTTCGTCGATGTGCAATCGGATGTTTGTATTATCCCGCCAAACTCATTTGCATTGGCGCGCACCGTTGAATACTTTCGTATTCCCCGCAGTGTCTTAACCGTTTGTTTAGGTAAATCAACCTATGCACGTTGTGGGATCATCGTGAATGTCACGCCGTTAGAACCCGAGTGGGAAGGGCATGTGACACTAGAGTTTTCAAATACGACGACGCTACCCGCTAAAATTTACGCTAACGAGGGTGTCGCACAGATGTTATTTTTAGAGTCAGATGAAGTGTGTCGTGTCTCATATAAAGATCGAGGTGGTAAGTACCAGGGTCAAACCGGTGTCACGTTACCGAGAGCATAGGACTTAGTAATTATCATCGTCATCAATATCAGCCTGAATCGAGACATCGCTGCGTGATACGTTAACACGTTCACGTAATTCCTTACCGGGTTTAAAGTGAGGGCGATATTTCGGTTCTGTCACAACCTGCATGCCAGTCTTTGGGTTGCGCGCATTACGCGGCGCATGATAATGCAATGAAAAACTACCAAAACCACGAATTTCAATTCGTTCCCCACTGCCGAGGCTATCACTCATCTGATTGATGATTGCATTAACACTCAAGGCAATATCTTTTTCAGGAATTTGCGTGACATCACTTGCCAGATTTTTAATAATTTCCGACTTAATCATGGTCATTGCCAGTCTCCGTTAACGAGGCTCTGAGAACGATTATAGTTCAAAATTGGCAAAGCGCCAGGATTGTTCGCAATTAACTTACCGTCTGCCGCGTCGATGAGCGACTCTGCCGCGATGTCGATAGTTCGCGCGTCGGTATTTATATCGATAACGCGGAGCACTTCGATACACTACTCGATGTCGATAACGGTACCTTGGAGCATAACGATATCTTGAGTAACGGTAGTACGCAACACGATGGCGATAACGATACCTCGGATAGTAGCGTTTGTAATATCGATTATGAACATACCGTGGAAAGTAAGTGTAGTAGGGAGTAAATCCATACGATATAGATGAATAGGTATTTCTACAATTACAGCCTCGATAACATGCGTAAGCGACACTCGCGGTTAAAGCTAATAACGTGAATCCAAATAAAAGATTTCTTAAAAATTGCTTAAGCATAATAACAACTCCTTTATTCGTTAAGGAACATTATTATTATTATTCTTATTGTATATATAAGTGTAGCAGATGGGAAAATGCTTTGCTGTGTGTGATTTGTTTTAGGGCTGTATTTATAGGCTTATATTGTTTTTAGCAGTGCTTGAATAACGTTGGGATAAAGAGAGTGCTCGAGTGCTTGTGTGCGTTGCTTTAATGTTTCAACCGTATCATTCTCATCGATTTTGCATTTTTCTTGCGCGATGATTGGGCCGGCGTCTAAATCGTCGGTGACGTAATGGATGGTTGTTCCGTGAAAGCGGTCATGATTTTTAATCGCTTGCTGGTAGGTGTTTAAGCCGGGGTATTTCGGTAGTAAGGACGGGTGGATGTTAATGATTTTATGTTTGAAAAGATTCACAAAGAGGGGACTTAATATCCGCAAAAAGCCAGCCAGAATTATCAAGTTAGGTTGTAAGAGATCTAAGCGCTGAATCAATTCGTGGTCATAGGCTTCGCGACTCGGATATTCTTGTTTTGTTAATAGGGCCGTTTCAATGCCCGCTTTTTTCGCGCGTTCTAATCCGTAGGCGTTGGCTTGGTCACTGAGCACAACGCAAATATTTGTTGTTAAACTGCCAGCATCAATCGCATCGATGAGTGCTTGCAAGGTGCTACCGTGCCCCGATAGCAGCACTGCAATTTTTGATGTCATGATTGATAAACCACTGCGCTTGATTGGCGAGCTTGAATCTCACCGAGTCGCCAAGCGGTTTCACCGAGTGAGGTTAGGCTATCTATCGCCGGATTTAAATCATCTTTCGAAACGACAATAATCATACCCACGCCGCAGTTAAACGTTTTAAGCATTTCTTCGTTACTGACATTGCCCTGCGTTTGTAGCCAGTTAAAAATAGCGGGCCACTCCCAACTGCTTTGTTCAACCAGCGCACTGCAATGGTCAGGTAACACTCGCGGTAAATTTTCTGTAATACCGCCACCAGTGATGTGGGCAACAGATTTGACTGAACACTGTGAATAAAATTCCAATAAATTTTTAACATAGATCCGTGTTGGTGTGAGCAAGTAATCTTGAAGCGTGCGATTCTCAATCGGCGTATCTAATGGTGCATTTGATTTAGCAAGAATTTTTCGAATTAAAGAATAGCCATTGGCATGTGGGCCAGATGAGGCCAAAGCAATGAGTTGGTCACCGGGTTGGACATGACTGCCATCGATGATGGCATCTCGTTCGACTATCCCGACACAAAAACCGGCTAAGTCATAATCCTTGGGTTGATACATGCCCGGCATTTCAGCGGTTTCACCACCCATCAAAGCGCAGCCTGCTTGTTGGCAACCGTCGGCGATACTCGCAATCACAGCTGTGGCTGTTTCAATATCAAGTGAGCTAGTCGCATAATAATCTAAAAAGAATAGCGGCTCAGCGCCTGACACCACGATATCATTAACACACATGGCGACTAAATCGATTCCAATGTGTTGATGCATGTTTGATTCAATCGCTAATTTTAATTTTGTACCCACACCATCTGTGCCTGAGACTAAGACGGGCTGTTGATATTTGTCGATGGGTAGGGCAAAGAGTCCACCAAATCCGCCCAAGCCGGTCATGACCTCGGGGCGGTGTGTTTGTTTGGCGAAGGGTTTGATTCGCTGGACTAATTCATTTCCAGCTTCTATATCTACACCTGCTTTTGCATAGGTTAGTTGTTCATTGTCACTCAAGGCCTTGTTTCTCCTGTGATCAGATGTTTAATGAATTATAGCGAGATGAAGCGCTTGGGGCTAATTATTTTGTTTGTTAGCAAGGCTCTCTGATCTCGTTGTTATTTATCCAAACCGAGGGTATTATTAGCCAACTATTTAACACCTGAGGTTGTGAGTGAATAAACTATTCTGTGCTTGTCTG
>DAOUQR010000226.1 GCA_030625525.1 Pseudomonadota bacterium
GGATAAATTTGCTTTATAAATCATGACGAACCCACTCTCTGTTATTGAGGGATCTCTGGATCCCGCGGTCGAGCCGCGGGATGACGAGCTTTGACGGGATGACGAGCTTTGACGGGATGACGATCTTTGGCGGGATGACGAGCTTTGGCGGGGTGGCGAGCTTTGGCGGCGTGGCGAGCTTTGGCGGGGTGGCGCACATCAATGACTACGGCTGTCTGTTCTTTCGCTAAACTTTTCACTATTTCTGCCGTTATATCCTGTAAGGGAAATGTCATAACAGGATGGTAAGGATGAAACAAACGATCACACTTTGTCTAACGATCATACTCATATTAGTCAGCGTACAAACACATGCTCGAGCTAAGTTCTATCGAGATGTCCTCTGTAAACAATCCGACTATTATTGTTTGAAAGTAAAACGCGGCCAATCGTGGTTAAGTCTTTTTCCCGATCCTGAAAAACGTGACATTGTGAAGCGCGTTAATCGCATGAATAAAAACGTCAGAGCCGGCATGCGAATTGCTGTGCCCAAAAATATCAATCAACTCACCGTTTATGATGTGGCTCCATTCCCTCGTTATATCGATGCACCCGGTGAAAAAACCATTTTTGTCAGTCAAAAGCATTTAGCCTGGGGCGCTTATGACAAAGAAGGTGAATTAGTTTGGTGGGGCCCCATGTCCAGTGGTAAAGATTTTTGTCCGGATGTCGGGCAAAGCTGTAAAACACCGCCGGGTGAATTTAGAATTATTCGTAAACAAGGCATTGATTGTGTTTCCACAGCCTTTCCACGACGAGCCAGTGGGATCAATGGCGGTGCTGCCATGCCATTTTGCATGCACTTTTTTCGCGGTTATGCCTTCCATGGTTCATATGATGTCGTCGGCCGTCGTGCTAGTCACGGTTGTGTCCGATTATTTATTGAGGATGCGCAGTGGTTGAACCGAGAGTTCATTGAACTCCCAGGCTCAGGTCGCAAAGGCACGCGTGTTGTGATTGAAGATGTAATTGGGTAAGGCAAATTGGGGGATCAGCACTCGCTATTCCCCAATTTTTATTAATTAAATTTTGGCCGGCAAAAAGCCGGGGCTAGCGCCTCTTCTTGCAAATCATTATTACCTGTATTCTCTGAGTCGTTATTGTTGTTGTCGTTATTCACCAACTCATCAGCTTTATCATCTCCGATAGCATCCAGTGCGGAGTCTTCAAAAGTGACATCCTGGCGCTCAGAGGTAACGTCCATCTGCTTTAACATTATCACAGTTGATACGGAAGATGATGGGCAGTTCAATTTTTCGTTATTGATAATTGCACTCAATTTATCTAAATATTTATGATTATCTAGATCTGCGATAATAGTTTTTCTACCGCCCTTGTTTGTTGTGAGCGCCTTGCTTGGAACATTCGCCCTAATCACTTTCAAGTTATCCATGCGGGCATAAGATCGCTCATTCTTTGAATCTTCAATCAACCAGCCATCAACAACCGCTATCGGTGACTCTGACGACAAGCTTAAAATGCCATCGTCATCGATACCGTTTTGATCTTGAATCTTATTTTTGTATAAATACATGGCTGCAGCTTTACTGTTTGAACCCAAGTCAGTGTTATACGTTTCTTTACACTGCCATTCTTCACGTCCATAAATCGCATCAAACGGTTGCGTTTCAAAATGGTAATCCACATTCGCGCCCACTACTTTTTTGAAACCATTAGAGATGATAATTGCGCGACAATTGGGTTGAGAATAGATACTGTTTAAAAGCGGAACGAGTTTATCGGGATTCCTTAATCTTTTAGCAATATGAATATTATCACGGCTATATTTGTCGAAGGTATGTTCATTCAAGAGTGTCAAGTCCATATCAAAGGCTGGCACTTTGATGAATCGCATACTTAGAAACTTGATGAGCGCTTTAGGCTGACCTTTTAATTTTAAATCGGATTGAAATTCCTTAACATCAATTTTAAATGTTCGCGTCTGAAGTTCATCATCAAATAGTGGTGCAAGTAGGTGAGGATATTGCTTGGTGGTTGTTTCTTCTTTCTTGGGTCGACCCTTTTCATCAGGGTGTTTAAATCCAAGCGCAGTTAGATAAGTAACTTCTAGAAATTTCACACTCTCATCACCCAAGCCATCGATACAAAAATCACCCGGCGACTTTAAGTCATCTTTATTGGTTTTGAATTGAGGAAATTTTTTTTGGATATCAGGATAGGTCTTCTCATTATACATTTTTAATTACAACCAAAATAAAAAATGAAAAAAAATTCTACAAAAAAAACGTGTGCTTGTCAATTCATCCCCATACAGCCTGTTGTGATAGTATTGTGGTTTTATTTAACCCTAGGTCGTCTCAATATGAAAATCGCAACGTGGAATGTCAACTCGATTAAAGTTAGATTACCGCATGTCTTGGAATGGATGTCGTTGAATCAGCCCGACATCGTCGCTATTCAAGAAACTAAAAGCATTGATGAGAATTTTCCGGTTGCTGATTTTGAAGCGATTGGATATCAAGTCGCTTTCAGTGGTCAGAAAACGTATAACGGTGTTGCCATCATCAGTAAAACATCCATCGAGGATATCGAAACGGATATGCCGGACTTTGATGATCCACAACGTCGGATATTAGCAGCCACTATCCAAGGTATTCGAATCGTGAACTTATATGTGCCGAACGGGCAAGCCATTGATTCAGACAAGTATCAATACAAGCTTGGCTGGCTCGACAACATGCATGATTGGTTAAATACACAGCTCAATAAACATGAAAAAATGATTGTCTTGGGCGATTTTAATATTGCTCCGGAGGATCGTGATGTGCACGATCCCAAAGGCTGGGAAGGTTCAGTCCATGTCAGTCCCAAGGAACGCGCCGCTTTACAGGCCATCACGGATTGCGGTTTTCACGATACCTTTCGATTATTCAATCAAGAAGCCAAACATTATAGTTGGTGGGATTATCGCATGGCAGGCTTTCGCCGTGACCGAGGTTTACGTATCGATTTGATTTTAGCGAGTGATGCACTGAAATCACTTTGCAGTGAATGCTACATCGATAGAGAGCCCAGAGCTTGGGAGCGCCCCTCT
>DAOUQR010000139.1 GCA_030625525.1 Pseudomonadota bacterium
TCCAAAAAACCAATAACTTTTTGAGTCGCTTTAAAATCCTTGTTGAAGAAAGCGGAGGCTATGTTGTTTACATTAAAAAGAGCCGTTCCACTCCCGCTCACGTCAAGTATTAATTTAAAAACAAAAAAGAAAACAGACTCCATTGCATCTTCTTTAAAATACTGAAAACAACATTCCAACTCTGTACGGGATTCAACTTGATCCTTGAGCATTAAACGCGAAAAAGCTTCATCAGCGGGTATTTTTTTGTGCAAAAAAACATATAATGTAGGATGACTAAAAGCAACATCTAATAAGCAAGGCTCTGAATCCAAATCCAATAATGCGTTTAGCACTTCTCCATTATCACCTTCATCTGAAAGCGCACCAAAAACCGTATTAAATAATATAATTTGATAAAATATAAACACATCATCGCCAATGGCTAATTTATCATTGGGTATTAAAGTTTTTTTGAAGTTATCATAAAAGGAATTGACGATGCTTGAAATTGTTGATTCATTATTTTGCTTCATTTGATTGAGCAAACGGATGATGTCTTGGCACGACTTTTTAAACTGCTCAAATCTAGCTTTGTCACATAGATTTAGAGCATCTAGTAATGTTACATTTTTTTCTAGCAGCTCTTGAATCCCACTATTGCTTGTAATATCGCTGTCGTTTTTCTCGGCGAAGCTTGCCCGTATCGATTGAAAAGCGGTATTTAAACTAGATACTAATTGGTCTGGTTTTTGTTTTTTAATACTTTGCTGAAACATAAAATAAATAACAACTTTAAATACTTATTTGATGGGCTATATTATCACACATCAAAAAACATTGGCAAATATAAGCCCAATAACTCAAGGCAATGGGTGCATTCCATTTTATTTTGTTTACTTTTTTGCTATTATCTTCAACCTAGATTTTAAGAACTCCACCTTTACTTCGCTGGCGATATTTCTACTGATGAAAAAGACAACACCGACCGCACATACACCGATGATGAAGCAGTATCTCAGCATCAAAGCCGATTATCCCGATATGCTTTTGTTTTATCGTATGGGAGATTTTTATGAAATGTTTTATGACGATGCTGAGCGTGGCGCGCAGTTACTGAATATAAACTTGACCGCGCGTGGCGCATCGGCTGGCTCGCCGATCCCTATGGCTGGCGTACCGTATCATGCTGTTGATAACTACCTGGCGAAGTTGATTAAGCTCGGTGAGTCGGTTGCTATCTGTGAGCAAATTGGTGATCCAGCAACCTCTAAAGGTCCCGTTGAACGTCAGGTTGCGCGTATCATTACCCCAGGCACACTGAGTGATGAAGCCTTATTAGATGAGCGCCAAGATAATCTGTTAGTTGCCATCCATCAAGATGAGCAGCATTTTGGCTTAGCCTACTTTAATATGAGCAGTGGTGAATTTAAAATTATTAGCTGTGATTCCATAGAAGCCCTGAAAACCGAAGTTGCCCGTTTAAATCCAGCAGAAATATTAGTAAATGAAACTGCTGAATTGCCGACTACTTTACGCCAACATCCAGGACTACGTCGACGACCTGTCTGGGAATTTTCACTAGCAAGCGCCCAAAAACAACTCTGCGAGCAATTTAATACTAAAAATTTACAAGCCTTTGGTGTTGATGATCAAGAATTAGCTTTGTGCGCAGCCGGTTGTTTATTACAGTATGTAAAATACACGCAACGCACGGCCCTACCCCACATTCAAAAAATTGCTCTCGAAAAACCAGAACATAATATTATTATCGATGCGAATAGTCGTCGTAATTTAGAGCTCACTCGTAATTTACGCGGCAGCACTGAAAACACATTGCTCAGTATTATTGATCAAAGCGTCACGCCGATGGGTAGTCGTTTGTTGCAACGATGGATCCAACAACCACTGCAAGATCACGAGCGTTTAAAACGACGCCAAGCATTGGTTGCCATATTTTTAACGAATAAAAATTATGAATCACTGCAAGACACACTCAAAAGCATCGCTGATATTGAACGGATATTAACACGCGTCGCATTAAAATCTTCGCGCCCACGTGATTTATCTCAGTTACGCGATACCGTCACCGTCTTGCCACAATTGCAAAAACAACTACACGATTTACAAAATGATTCACTCAAAAAATTATCGACACAGATCAATACATTCCCTGACATAGAAACCTTACTAACCGCAGCCATTATTGAAAATCCCCCCATGCTCATTCGAGATGGCGGCGTGATTGCTGAAGGCTATGATGAACAGCTCGATGAACTCCGTCATTTAAATCAGGATGCCTCACAATTTTTAATTGATTTAGAACAACGTGAAAAAGCACGCACAGGCATTCACACATTAAAAGTCGGCTATAATCGAGTGCACGGCTATTATATTGAAATGAGCCGTCTACATTCCGATAAAGTGCCGGGGGATTATATTCGTCGCCAAACATTAAAAAATGCTGAACGTTTTATCACACCTGAATTAAAACAGTATGAAGAAAAAGTATTAAGCGCACAAAGCAAAGCGCTCGCTCGTGAAAAATTATTATATGAAGAACTCATTGAAAAATTACAAGCAGACTTAAATGCATTACAAACCTGTGCGCAAGGATTAGCAACCTTGGATGTGCTCACTAATTTTGCCGAACGAGCAGATACGCTCAACTTCTGCGAGCCAGAGCTCTCAGAAACAAATGGTGTTCATATCAAAGCGGGCCGTCACATTGTCATTGAAAATATTTCACAAGAAGCGTTTGTACCGAATGATACGAGCATCACCCCCAAACATTCCTTGTTAATGATCACCGGACCTAACATGGGCGGTAAATCGACCTACATGCGACAAACCGCGTTAATTGTTTTATTAGCTCACATCGGTTGTTACGTGCCTGCAAAATCGGCCGTGATTGGCCCAATAGATCGTATTTTTACTCGTATTGGTGCGTCCGATGATCTAGCACAAGGTCAATCAACCTTCATGGTTGAAATGACTGAAACAGCAAACATTCTTCATCATGCGACCCCCAACAGTCTCGTCTTAGTAGATGAAATTGGCCGCGGCACCAGCACCTATGATGGATTATCACTCGCATGGAGTGCTGCTGAATATCTCGCATTGACGTGCAAATCACTCACGCTCTTTGCCACCCATTTTTTTGAACTCACCGAACTCGCTGAGCAACTTCCCGTCGCCACCAATTATCACCTAGATGCCATCGAGCATGATGACAAAATTGTATTTTTACACCAAGTACAACCCGGCCCTGCCAATAAAAGTTATGGCATACAGGTTGCTCAACTAGCTGGAGTCCCTCGCGAGGTCATACAAAAAGCCAAAATCAAGCTACAGCATTTGGAAACTCATCAAAATATCCCTAGCTCTGAGTCAAGCTCAGCTCCCCAACTCAACAAACCCCTCATTGAAGACAACCCATTATTATCAAAATTACAAAACATCAAATTAGATGAGTTAACTCCACGACAAGCACTAGAAAAATTATACGAATTGCAGGATGATATAGCACTTGTCTAAGCACGCGCATACTCCAAGGAAAGTCTCATGCAAGATTACCAGCCGTTACCGGGTTTATTAAAAAACAAAGTTATTTTAGTCACCGGATCGACCTCCGGCATTGGGCGATGTGCCGCAAAAAACTTTGCTGAACATGGTGCGACGGTCATCTTACTCGGACGAAATGTCAAAGCTCTAGAAGAAATTTACGATGAAATTGTGCAACTCCGTTTAGCTCAACCGGCAATTTACCCACTCGATTTAGCCCGCGCCAATCCAGACCAATATGTTGAAATGGCAAAACGCTTAGAAGAAAATTTTGGACGCTTAGACGGCCTACTCCATAATGCCGCTCAATTAGGCACGCTGACCCCAATCGAACACTATGATATTGCTCTCTGGTATGAAGTGATCCAAATTAACTTACATTCACGCTTCTTAAGCACCCGCGCATGTTTACCCTTATTGCGCAAATCCCCCCGTGCAAGCGTAATTTTTACCACGTCAGAGATTGGAAAAACCGGCAAAGCCTATTGGGGCGCATACTGCGTCTCTAAATTTGGCAATGAAGCCATGATGCAAATTCTTGCCGATGAACTCGACAACACCGGCATTCGTATCAATAGCATTAATCCCGGTCCTGTGATGACAAAACTTCGTGCCCAAGCCTATCCTGCGGAAGACAAGTCAAACCTAGCAACCCCTGACGATATTATGCCGGCTTATTTATACCTGATGGGCGCAGATAGTCAGCACCTAAATGGGCAATCGATTGATGCACAAACGTATTCGCATTTTCCAGAAGCCACAACCGAGTCAATTCAGTCATAATTTTGACAAAC
>DAOUQR010000266.1 GCA_030625525.1 Pseudomonadota bacterium
TTTATCATCAAGATATTTTGAAAAATCAGACAGGGTCAGGCTGTCGCTGCAAAATAAAAGAAGTGCGTCAGATATTTTTTTATCTGTCTTAGAGCCTGCATTCAAGATGAAATTAGAAATTTGTTGGTGAGCGGTTTGCTCATCATTTGCTGCAAAATATGTTTGATAGTTTTGGACGAACTGCTTGTTTTCTGGAGGGCTATTTTTTTCAACAATCGTGAGCAGTTCTAATAAACAGAGTTTAAAATTTTCATCGATGACAAATGTGTTTATCACCTCGGTTAATTGTGGCGCGTTATAGGGGGCGTCTTTTTGCGTTATTTTTTCTGCGACAGCTAAAGCATAACGATTTAATGACTCTTGGATCTCATCACTATAAAGATAGTGTTTTTTGATTCTTTCTGAGAAGTTTGTAGCTGCTGTGTCAAAATCTTTTGCGAATGTATTTCGGTAGACTTTGTCTGTGAGAATCTTTGCCAAATTATTCTGAAACTCGGTGAGTTGGCTTTTGACTTCGCTTTGGGTTTTATTATCTTGGGTCTTAATGAATTTAATATCAGAAAGGGCGATTTTAAATGTGTTAATGAGGCAAGCTCTAAAACCTTTGTTGGTTGCGTCAGTGCTATAAAAAGTCTTCTTAGATCTTTCCAATGAATCAAAATGCTTATTGAATCCAGCAATAATTTTTTGTTTGGTTGTTGCTTCGTTTTCATGGCCGCATAATAGATTCAGAATAGATAATAAATTTACATCAGGATTTTTATGGTTTTGAATCAATTGATATAATCGATCAAACTGAGTTAGGTATTGAGTGTTTGCTAGAAGCAAATCAGCTGATTTTTTTGCTTGTTTAAGACTGTAGTCATTGGTGTCTGTGAAAAATCGATCAATAATTTGTTTGAAAATGTCCTCATGCACGGCCATTTTTTTACTTTTATGGAGCTTGGCAAAGCATTTTTGTGCAAGTTTATGATCAATTGTTGTTTTTGGTTTCGCAAAGACGCTTTTTATTTGATGGGGAAGCTCTAGCCTAGCGTATTTAATTTGCATATCCGCTTTTTCAAGCTTTTCAGTTAATAGCTTTTCCCATTCAGCGATTCGTTTATACAATTTCCGGCGAAAAGGATTGCGTTTTCCTGGTTTTAATTTTTTAGCAACTAATGCATTTTGTGCTTGTTCAATCTCAGTTTTAACAGAGAGAGCAAAAATTAAATAACTAAGGCCGTCAAAGCGAATGTCATCAATGTTTTCTTCCGCTAATAACGGCGTGGTTTGAGCATCTAATTGGTCGAGTTTTTGATGAAGTGACTTTCTCTCTGGAGCGCTAAAAAAGTTATTCGCTGAAGTTCGTCCAGCGATCCAATTGAAGAGCCTTGATAAAAATCGAACGCTTTGATTTAGAAATTGGTTGATTGCATGAGTGTTACGGGGGAAAGCGATGAATATTTGTTTTTCTTCAGCGTGCTCATTAACGTAGCTTTGAAATTGTTCATATAAATTAATTTCTGCGTCATCTTTCATTGCATGTGTTGCAAAGTGTGATGGGTAGCTGAGTTGATATGTTGCAATGTTATTGGTGTCATCTAGTAAGTCGATGGCGGGATCTAAATTTGTATTTTCTTTTGCATATAACTCAAGTCGACGTTTCATCACCTTTCGAAGTGTGTCTAGTGAGTTTACAAGTTCGGTTGAAATTGCCTTTTTGGTCAATACTGCTAATTTTTCATCCTCAATCTGATTCAGGTTAGTCAGCAGCTCAGTTAGCCCTTCAAATAAGTGCAGTAGTTTTTCATTCGAAAACACCAAAAAAGCGGTATCTACACTGTCTTTTAGTATTGTTTTATGGAGTTTGTAATAATGGCTGAAAAGCCTTTCTGGGGTATTAATGTTTTCATCATCAACGGGTAAGAATGAGGTGCGCAGCTTTTGGAGATTTACTAACAGGGTCTGAACGGCTTTATTTTCATTGAGGCCGTTTATTTTTTCAATGGGAGTACGAACGTCATTTTCATCATTTAAATCCAATCGATGAGAAATCGTTAGCTTCGGGATAATCCCACGCAAAAAATTCTTATCCTCAACCATTATCTTAAGACTAAACATGTAGCATATACCTCAAGCCGCAGTGTCAAAAAATTACGGGTATTGTAACAAACTATTGTGGTCATTACCCGCGCTATCTACATTAGTTTGCCAGGCTAACCTTAAGATAACCTTAAGAAAATGATTGTTTTTTTGCATGGCTCCATAGGGTTTCTAGGGTGGCTATATCACAGTCACTTAGATTGAGGTTATTTTGCTTTGCTTGTTCTTCTAAGCGTTGAAAGCGGTGAGTGAATTTGCGATTGGCATATCGGAGTGTTGTTTCTGGATCAATACCACAGTGGCGGGCTAAATTAATGACGCTGAATAAAAGATCACCGATTTCTTCACTAATTCGGGCTTGATTCTCTGGTAGGGGTAATTCTGTTTGAACTTCCGCGAGTTCTTCTTCGATTTTCGCTACAACCTGCTGTTTATCTGGCCAATCAAAGCCAACCCTTGCGGCTCTGTTTTGGAGTTTCATCGCGCGAGTAATAGCGGGTAGGGCGTTTGGGATGCCGTCTAGAATGCTACTTTGGTGGGATTGTCGTTCGGCTTTGGCTTTTTCCCAAACGGCATTGACTTGTTCGGCGGATAATTCTG
>DAOUQR010000109.1 GCA_030625525.1 Pseudomonadota bacterium
CACAGAGGCGGTGCCGACCCTAAAACAACATCATCAACTATAGAGAGGGAGTGCTCAATGCCGTCTCTTAGTAAACTCCGACCCAAAAGTCCGGTTTTTATTTTTGTTCGAGCATATGTTGCAACACGATCTTTTAACTCATTTAAATTTGCATACTCCTCATCGAGGATACCTAACAGTGCGAAGCCATTATTTAATCTCCGAGCAGATGCCGCACAACCCAGACCGAATTTTTTATTCATCCTGCTTTTTTCAATATTATCTTGAAAATAGTGCACAATCGCACGCTGAAGCGTTTGTTTACATAGCAATAAAGGCGAATCAATTTTGTTCGACGGTTGAAAAAACGTCTGAGCGGTTATTGCTTTCAGAGTCATTGCCTTTGCCAAACGATTTTTACTTGATCCATCACGTAAAGTTAGTTGCAACAATTCTGATAAGGTTTTTTGAGATAACTTCTCACTCATATTTTTAACAATGAAACTAGTGAGTTTGGCATGGCCGCGCTTCGCAGCAACCATCAATGGTGTTTCATGAGTTTGGTTTTTATCAATGAGCAACCTCCTAAATAACTCAGGATCCTTATTTAAGATTGCTTGATAAACAGAGATTTGAAAGTTATCGGCGTTACTGTCTGCTAATTGGTGCAAAATATTATTGCCATTCTGCACCTGTTCGGAAACATTAAAACCACCTTCTATAAGGGCATTCATCATCTCGACATTTCTATGTTTGAGAGCAATCTCAAAGGGTGTGTTCTTATCTATATCTTGCGATACTATTTGTTCGCTTAAAGAAGCATCAATTAAAAGATTGATTGTTTCTCGATCAGCTCTATAACGTGCAGCATAATGCAATAGATTTTTATTGCGATTATCTTTCGTCTCAATTGGACAACCGATTTTAATGAGCTTATGAATAACGTTATAAGAATAACCTTTGCGCAGAGCCATGTGAATTGCAGATTCTAATGTAGTTGGATCCACCTCATCTTTTTGGAATCTACTCTTAACAACACCTAGGTTTTCTGCAGTTACAGGATACTTTGTAGCGCACGTCAGATCGGAATATAGATAGAGGTAAAATTTCTCGTCACGGAGGCACTTAATCAAAGATAATCTTTTGGGAAATTTATACATAAAAACCTCTTGTTTAAATTCATGAAAACGCATTATGACAAGATAAAAACTGTCAAACAAGTAATGAAATGAAACAGATTGTTTCCGAATGTGTACAATGGTTTTCATTTTGTCAAACTGATGTATCAATACTAATCCCTATATGCATCACCGAAAATTACAGTGGACATTTGCTTCGGTTAAAATTTTTCTTACAAGACAAGACCATTCATCATCGCAATACCAACTGCGCCAGTGATCGTATGAGTACCTGTTTTATTTAACGCATTGGTTCGATGATATTTAACTGTATCTGGACTTATGTTCAGTATTCTTGACGTTTCTTTAACGGTTTTATCCGAAGCGGCCCATTTCAAACACTCTATTTCACGGCGAGACAATTTAGTTACTCGTTCATATCCTCTCATCACCAACCTCCATCATCTGACTCAAGCCAGCCCCTCGCATATAATGCTGACAGAACTCTTCATACACCTCTTTAAACTCACGAAATAAATAATATCGATTTCCATCAAATCGATTAGCATCGATGAACTGCATTGCACGTCGCACAATCGGATGTGACCAATGTGGATTAGATAAATGACGGCTCACCTCAATTTCATCAAAAGCCTTTCCAGCCGTAGGCAAACCAAAATCTTTTAATCTGCGCTCACAGAACATTCGCAACTCTTTTAAGTTTGGCGGCCAGGCCTCGCCTTTTGATCGCTCCTCTTCATTTGTCGTGCTCAATGCTTTTCGAAAACCGTAGACTAGATCTTCGGCTGTTAAATTTTTTAATCCGTCAAACCAAATGCCATTATCTTTTTCGCCATAATTACGTACGAATTTGTAACCGTAAGCTTTCGTCATCGCCATCCACAACCAAGCAATATCTTTTTCCGTTATGGTTTCACGTCCTGTGCGCTTATCCTCATTAACTTCGAATGATTTTGAGATTGGCTTGCTCGACACGTTCAATGGCTGATTGAGGGGCGTGTTTACTTTTGTGACTGTTGCGGTTTGCATGAGAGGTTTCCTTTTGTTGATAACGTTTTCCATTAAGTAACCACCGTAAATATTCTGCATCCCAATCACGGCTTATTGTGCCTTTTGATTGGTGATACAAAACAAATCTTAAAATTTCTTCTTGGCTATTAGCTAACTGACAATCCTGAGCTAAGGCTTTTTGAATAATTGCATTGGACGGCTGATACTCGATCGAGATATATGACTTGCTCGCGCCTATAGAGTGGTAATTATTATTACCGGATACCGGAGGTGTGGCGGCTTGTGCTTGCGTTGCCCTTGTGGCTTTTTTATTTTGAACGCCCACGATCCCCATGTTTAAAAGCGTCTGATCGTGCGGCTTTATAGCGACTTGACCTGGCTGCTTTGTGGCGGCTTTATTTAGACCGCAATTATCCTGACTTGCTAATAAACACTTAAAAATAAGCTTTTTACCTGAGGTGTGATTTTCAATGACTCCCGCACGTTCCAATCCATCAACAGCACGAATGATCTGATCTCGACTAAATGACGGAGCTTTATAACCTACATGAGGTTGAACATAAATTTCTTCTCGCAAAGATTGATAGCTAATTCCTCGTTTCAGACCAACAAATCCTGTCGCATAATCCATGTACGGGCGAATGCCGCCATAGTAAATCAGCTGCTGTAAATGCGGCAGACCGTATAAATGTTCACGTTCTAGTTGATTAATCTTAAATGCCATTTCAATACATTCCGTATCTAATAATCAAACTAACTCACAATGAATTAGATTTTTTATATACAATTTGCTATCATCAGACTAGATGATAGCACTATCCGTGTAGCAGTCAATATAAAATCATACGAAACGTGCAATTAATTTTGGAGACTTATGGATATCAAACAACGTATAGGTGCTCGTATTAAAGCGACACGCAAAGAAGTGGGATTAACCGTACGAGAAGTTGCCGAGAAAACCGGCTCATTGAAACAAGCACGGATTAGCAATTGGGAACAAGGTCTGCGCACGCCAGGCCCTTCTGAAACGCTCCTTTTAGCGGATGCCCTGGATGTTTCTGCAGCTTACCTTTTATGCCTCACTGATCAAAAAGAGATTTCAGACAAGGCAGACAATTTAGTTACATTGGTGCCGATTTATAATACCGAACAAGTGGCCAGCTTAGATAAACTCGATGCGTTAGACCTCTTAAATTACCCTAGAATTCCAGTCGAAAAACAAGTCGCTAAAAACTTAAGTGAACGTGCGTTTGCCTATAGGATTGAAGACAACAGCATGTCACCTGAATACTCACTTGATGATTCAGTCATTGTTGATCCTGCAAAAATCCCTCGCCCGAGCCAAGTCGCACTGATTGTCGCTGATGGTCGCGTCATGATTAGAAAAGTACGAGACAAAGGTAAACAAGGCATCGATTTTGTGCCTTTAAACCAAGATTGGCCTGTTATTACGATTTCAACTATAGAAGACGCTGACGTTCTGGGTCTTGTTGTTGAACATAGACGCTATATCCCGTAATGCTTTTTTCATAATCATCTAAACAGGATCCCAAAGTAAGCGACGAGTTTATCCAACTGCTCGTCCGATAGGCAACGCGTGCCTAGATACACTGCTTTGAATTCATGATAATTCAACTCTAAAACACTGCACAGGTCATCTACAGTCCAGCAACTTTGGCTAAGTAGCTGCGTGATGATCTTTTTCTGTTTATTAACAGCGGAGCGCGCATTGGCCCCGTTTATATCCCTATTCTTGAACATTAACGACATTCCCATATCTCTCAATTTACTCAACAAATAATATGTTATACAATTCCCCAACAAACAAAATATATAACATATTGTTTAATGGATCAATTATGAATTTAACCAAACAAAGTGTTTATGTCAAACATTGGGGCGATGAGGACTTCTTTGCAAATCTAAATATCATTAAAAACCTCAGAAAGCAGTACGCCAACTACCCCTATTTATATGAATATGATGAGGTAGAAGAAGATGAATATATCCGTGCTTACTTGCAGGCTGGCAATGAATTAGATGCGTTTGTCTGTCTAATAGACAGTAAAGTTGTTGGGATCAGTATCGGATGCCCATTGATAAACACCATACCCATCTGTAAAGGATTAGATAACTTAAGCATCAATACTGATAAAACATATTATTTTGGCGACATTATTATTCTCAAAGAGGCGTGGGGACAGGGTATTGCCGATAAGCTATACCAGTCACATATCTCTGATGTCATAGAAAAAGGCTATCAAAACATTATTGCTTTGTTGGTGGAACGCGATGAGGATGATCCAAGAAAACCAGAAAATTTCCGCCCTTCTAATCTTTGGGTAAAGCATGGATTTAAACCCTCGTCGGAAATCAAGGAATATACTTGGAATACGCAAAGCTATTCTGACAAACCACCTAGCCGACAAACTCATAAGTTACGTGTCTATGAAAAAGTTCTTTAAAATAACACTGACCGTCTGTGCACTTTTATTCGCACAGATGGCCTACGCAGCTCTTCCAACGGTTAAACTGTTAACGTGGTGGGGATACTTTGATAATAAGGAACTTAAACAATATGTTGAAGATAAGTGCCATATCGACTTACAGATACAAAATTATCGGGACGATATCGATTTTACACGTCTGTTCAATCAGAAAAAATTTAACGTTGTTATATTTGAATCGACAAAATTACCGGTCATAAAACACCGCCTTTCAATGGCGAGTAATAATCAGTTGAGCAAGTTAACCCAAACTTATCCTAAATTTGTTCATGAAAAGCTGCCTGAACAAACAAAATCAAAGAATATCGCATTTTTTGTCTTATCGGATATTGTCTTTTTGTATAATCCAAAAAAAAAGTGAGCTTGGATTAATTTAAATTAAAATATATTT
>DAOUQR010000152.1 GCA_030625525.1 Pseudomonadota bacterium
TACAGAGGAAAAACGACTATGTCGAAGATGGGTAATCCTCGTTTACGTAATGTCTTATACATGCCGGCTCTCAATGCAAAACGTTTTAACTTAGCCTTACAACCCTTTGTTAAACGACTTGAAGCAAAAGGATTGGCTCCAAAAGCCATCGTTGGAGCCATTATGCGCAAGATTGTACATATCATATATGGCATGTTAAAAAGTAATCGAACTTTTGATCCAAGTTACGTCTAAATATAATAACAAGTAACTAAAAAATTACTTGACGTTAAGACAGTAACCTTATTCCGGTCGCTGTGCTCCCTGCATGCGCGGCTGTGAACTGTAATATTCGCCCTCTGCATGCACGGCTGTGATTTAAGCCTTGTTACCCTTTAGAGCTAGCCTACTTATGACAGAATTGTCATATCTTCATCACTCTTTTGTCATGTTCGTTCGCTATTCTTTCAGCATGGAAATGGAAACTTTAAGTAACAAACAATTAAATGACATCATCGCTGCAAACGCTCTTGATGAATTGCCTGCTGATTATGTGCCGCAGAAAAAACCTTTGCGGTTCTTAAACCTGCTGACTGATTCACTCTCACAAGGGATTGAACAGGCCACGATACCGATTGATTTGATCACCTTGATATTGGGCGCAATGATCCTCACGAGCACTATCGCACTGGCGGCTTCGATTGTTGCTTTGGCTTTAATGGTGGGTGTGCTGGGTGTCGCTGCTTTTCGAAGTTATCGTAATGTACGAAAAGAAACCTTTGAAGAAAACAATGCTCTCATCTTGGCTCAATTACAATATCAAGCATCACAAGAAATACTAACGCGAAGTAATCAACCGGATCCTTTAGGAAAAAAAGCAAACATCACAGCTGATTCATTGTTATCAAAGCCATCTAGACGAAAAATCCTATTGAAATCTGTATTTATGAGTGGCGCAACTGTGCTGGCATGCGCAGGGATGTTCACCGCCGTCATGGGAATTTTACCGGCAAAGATTTATGCTTCGGTTGTTTTAGGACTCGCCAGCCCTCTTGCAATTGCACTCTTAAGTGCTGCAGGATTATTTATGATAGGTTATTTTAGTTATCAAATTTATAAGCATAATTTAGCGAAGAGCTTGTTAGAAAAACATCGAACGAACTTGCATCAAGGTTTTCTCAAAATTGTAACGTCTAGAGCAGCGCTAACAACGACTCATGAAAACCTCCTCACAGATCCTCATGAGCAAGTTAATTCACAAACAAATCAGGCTGATGAAACCTACGCAAATAAACGCGTTAATGTCGGTTTTATCTCAAGAATAGGAACGGCCATCAATGATGATGAAGATCACGAAGAAAGCGATGTTAAGGCTTCTTCTTTCTTAAATACCAATTTCACCGTAGTCCCTATTCCCGGATGACTTTCGATCTTTATATCACCCTGGTGCAAGGTCATAATCGATTTAACAATCGCTAACCCCAAACCTGTCCCACCTGACTTTGCACTACGATCCTTATCAACACGATAAAAACGCTGAAACAACATCGGCAAATGCTCCGGCGACATCCCAATACCGTTATCTTTTATCTCAATCGTTAATTGCTCTGCCTCACTACAAATACGAATATCGATCTCACTATTCTCATACGAATATTTCAAGGCATTCGAAATAATATTACTCAGGGCTTGTTGAAACAAAATCTTTTCAGCCTGAATTGTGCCCTCCCCTGATAGCGTAAATGAAATATGCTTTTCTTCAGCGAGCATTTCATAAAAATTGAGTAAGTGCTGAATGATTTCTCTCACATCAATCATTTCCATAGCCAAGAATCGTTTTGGATTTTCAATTTTTGCTAGATACAAAATCGATTCGGTGAGTTTTTGTAAACGCTGATACTCTTCCAGGCTAGACTCGATGACTTGACGATATTCATCATTTCCGCGTGCTTGTCTCAAAACAATTTCAGCCTCACCTAACAAATTCCCCAATGGCGTACGTAATTCATGCGCTAAATCAGATGAGAATTGCTGTAAGCGATTAAACGAATCCTCAATACGATTTAACATCGCATTCACTGACTCCCCCAATACGGCAAATTCATGTGGATAATTTTTAATGGATAAACGTTGATCTAATTTTTCTGACGTGATCCGGTGCGTCATTCTCGACATTTCCGTGATCGGTTGCATGCAACGTTTCGCCGTAAAATAACTGATAATAATCGCCATTAAACCACTCATCAGCAACAAACCTAATAACACCCACCAATACTGCTCGATCACTTCATACTGAAAACTCGTATCTAATGCGATTTGCACATAACGCACCGCTCCCGAAATGGATGTCGGCACTTTAATATTAATAAGCAAATAGTCTTTATGATGCTTATTAATATGTTTGATGTGTTGTCGAATTTTATTAGGCAATACCGGTTTAGAAAAATGACTCGTTCCCACACGTTTTGACATGCCGTTCGTTTCTAGTAACGTCCCTTTATCCGCAGTTAATAAACGTATATAGTAAAAAAACGCACGGTCTTTTCGAATTTGTTGGGGGTAAGGATTCCAGTTAACTTCTTGTTCAAGGGCGCCAATATCATCCGGATCTTTGTCTAAAATTTTAATCATCACCGACGATTCATCGATTAAATACGACATGGCCGCTTTGCTGAGAATCGTTTCCAATGAAAAATAAGCCATGCCACTGACTAATAACAATAGCACGACAAAGGTTGATGCCATCGTGACAGTAATTTGTTGTCTGAGTGACGTGTTAGTCGGCTTCAGATGTTTGACGATCTTCGAAAACATATCCAATCCCATGTACGGTGTGAATTAATTTATTGGTCTGACCTTTATCGATTTTTTGACGCAAACGTCTTACCGCGACATCGATAACATTGGTATGGGTATCAAAGTTAATATCCCATACTTTTTCGGCAATATAAGTTCGCGTCAAAGGACGACTTTGGTGATTAACAAATAACGCTAATAATGCAAATTCTTTACTCGTCAAATGTATGATTTGGTTATCACGCCAAACTTTCATTTTGCTAAAATTAATCGTTAAATTATTGATGGAAATTTCAGAGGATTCAGACACAGGTTGATAGCGTCGAGTCACGGCTTCAATACGCGCGTGTAATTCTGCAAACGCAAAGGGCTTAATTAAATAATCATCAGCGCCCAACGACAAGCCTTTGACTCTGTCATCTACGCTATCTCTTGCGGTTAACATGAGGATCGAGATCGTTTTGTTTTCAGCACGTACTTGTTTTAAAACAGTCCAGCCATCACAACCGGGTAACATCAGATCTAAAATCATCAAGTCATACGGATACTCCTTTGCGGCATGAATGCCGTCGATGCCATTGTCGAACGTATCGACAACATGTCCGTATTCCGTTAAACCTTTTTTAATGTAGGCCGCGGTTTTTGCTTCGTCTTCAACTATCAAGATCCGCATTTGTTTTTCAAACCCTCAATTACCGTTAAGTTAAATCCTATTATGATTATCGATAGAATCCATTTGATTCGCACGTAAAAATACGCCAAAATTAGACATTACATTTATCTTTAGGAAAAATCATGTCTGACGTAGTACATCATCGTTTAATTATTCTGGGTTCTGGCCCCGCAGGTTACGCTGCCGCCGTTTATTCGGCCCGTGCAAATCTTAAGCCGGTGATTATAGCAGGTATGACACCTGGCGGGCAATTGACCACCACCACTGATGTCGATAACTGGCCGGGGGATGTTGAAGGTCTGCAAGGTCCAGAATTAATGGAACGCATGCGTCAACATGCTGAACGTTTTAATACGGAAATGATCTACGATCACATTCACGAAACCGATTTAAAGAAACGGCCTTTACGTCTTAAAGGCGATAATGCTGAGTACACTTGCGATGCATTGATCATTGCGACGGGTGCTTCAGCCAGATACTTAGGCTTACCTTCCGAAGAAGCTTTCAAAGGCAAAGGTGTATCTGCCTGCGCAACCTGTGATGGATTTTTCTATCGCAATCGTAAAGTCGCGGTTATTGGTGGCGGTAATACAGCTGTTGAAGAAGCCCTTTACTTATCCAACATTGCGAGCGAAGTCACACTGGTACATCGACGTGATGAGCTACGCGCTGAAAAAATGTTGCAAGACAAAATTCTAGAAAAAGTTAAA
>DAOUQR010000187.1 GCA_030625525.1 Pseudomonadota bacterium
TATAAAATTCCTTCCTATGAAAACCCACGCGCTCACCCAATGTATCGTATATTTGATGCCGGCGTATTAAATGCATTGTTAGGTGGCCAACAAACCATTTTTTCGCGACGAGCCAGTTTAATCGCCCTAGTCATTAACGAAATTTATGCTCAATATGAATATGCCGGAAAACTCAAACCCAAACTGTCTTATTATGCAACGCGTGGGGGCTCGAAAATAGACTTGGTGATGAAAACAAACAATAAGATTTTAGGCATTCAGTGTGAATTATCCATTAAAATAGATGCCTACAAACAGCGCGGTATGAAAAATTTCATCAAAAATAACAAAGATGCGATAGGTTATTTCATCGCCCCTGTTCAGGAACGTTATCAGATAGATAAAAATATTTTTGTGATCCCCTGGAATGAAATTGGCTAAACAATGTTATTTGCACACACCATTAATGGCAAAAGACTTACCTCCCAGCCCCGTCTGTGGTAAAGTGCACATTTTTTGATTGGCGAAAAGATAATCATGCAAGCACTTGATTTTTGTAAGCTCGGCTTAGCGGTGATTGAAACCGAAGCGGCGAGTATTCAAGCATTAACTCAACATATTAATCAAGATTTTGCACGTGCCTGTACCCTGATGCTCGCTTGTGAAGGGCGCATCATTGTCATGGGCATGGGTAAATCCGGGCATATTGGTGGGAAAATTGCGGCGACGCTTGCGTCGACCGGCACGCCTGCCTTTTTTGTGCATCCGGGTGAAGCTAGTCATGGCGATATGGGGATGATCACTCAGAAAGATGTGGTGTTGGCGATCTCTAATTCGGGTTCCACGCCAGAATTGATGACGATATTGCCCCTGATCAAACGCCTTCAAGTACCTTTTATTACCTTAACTGGCAAACCTGGTTCACCTTTAGCTGAAAATGCGACGGTTCATATTGATGTGAGTGTGACTCAAGAAGCATGTCCGTTGAATCTTGCCCCCACATCCAGCACAACTGCCGCCTTAGTCATGGGCGATGCATTGGCGATTGCGCTACTTGAAGGGCGCGGTTTTACAACGGATGATTTTGCCCTCGCGCATCCGGGTGGCATTTTGGGTCGACGATTATTGTTGCGCGTGTCTGATGTAATGATTTCTGGCGATAGAATGCCGACCGTGACATCGAGTGCAACCGTCACCGACAGTTTGCTCGAAGTCACTGCAAAAAAATTAGGAATGACCTTAGTCTTAAATCCAAATAAAACACTCGCGGGTATTTTTACCGATGGCGATTTACGTCGTGCAGTCGATAAAACAATTGATTTACATCAAACAAAAATTACGGATGTAATGACCGTTGATCCCAAAACAATTCCAGAAAACATGTTGGCAGCTGAAGCACTGTCGATCATGGAAAACTATAAAATCACCACGCTTGTGGTAGTTGATACCAAGGAACAACCCTGTGGTGTCCTCCATATGCATGACATTATTAAGGCAGGTGTTGTATGAACCCACTTTTAGAAAAAGCAAAAAACATTCGCGCATTGATCATCGATATTGATGGCGTGCTCACCGATGGTTATTTAAATTATAATGCTGACGGTGTCGCGTCGTTACGCTTTCATATACGTGACGGCCTGGGGCTAGTGTTACTCCAAAATAGTGGTGTTCCCGTTGCCGTTATCACCACCGCCAACCGTGACATCATTGATAAACGCTTGAGTGATTTAAACATTCAGCATTATTACAAAGCTTACCGCAATAAAATTCTTGCCTTTGAAAAATTACGCGAAAAGTTAAACCTTGAGCCCGAACAATTTGCCTATATCGGTGATGATTTGCCGGATATTGCTGTGATGCAACAAGTCGGATTCAGTATCGCCGTCGGTGATGCAAATAATGCCGTACGTGAAATTGCAGATTGGACCACTGAGGCCAACGGTGGTGCAGGTGCTGTACGTGAAGCTTGCGATTTAATCATGCAAGCACAAGGAACACTCGAAACAGCTTTAACACGTTTTAAAACGGATGCTTATGAAAAGTGATCGCAAGTATATTCTTTTATTTTTGATTCTCGTTGGCCTCGGTTTTATGGGCTGGTATTACGTGCAACAAGAGCAAAAAGATTTTTCGGTCAAGCTGGTAAACGAGACCCCTCAAACGATTGCTTACCAAGTGATTGCCCGACAATATGATAATAACGGCAAACTCAATCGAACGATGATCGCGCCTGAGTTAGAAAATTATCCGAAAAAAAATACCGCGTCATTTAAAAATCCAACGTTTTTATTAAAACATTCTGCGGTAAAAATCACAGCGGATACGGTGGATTATAATTTTAAAGCTGGCATTGGTCATTTTAAAGGACATGTCACGGTCGATGATACAACGTCACATATGCGCGCTAATCGCGCTGACACCAAAGCCAATTCACGCAACGAGTTACAATATGCCACGGCCTTTGGTCAATCGAATAAACAAGCGTATTTTTGGTCGATCAAACAAGACAATAAACCACCGATGTTTGGTTATGCCGATCGCATTGATTATGATCCACCCCATCACCGCGTAAAATTACAAGGCAAGGCGAAAGTAACTCAAGGCAATGATTCCTATAGTGCTCCGACCATTTTATATGACACCCAAGCGATGCGTGTGATTTCAAAACTTTCTAAACAAGGTCGCACGACCATCCTTCTTCACAGGCAACATTCATGAATAAAACCTTGCGCGCAGAAAATTTAGTGAAACGTTTTAAAACTCGCACCGTTGTTGAAAATTTTTCGTTGAGCGTGAATAGTGGTGAAATCGTAGGTTTATTAGGCCCCAATGGTGCAGGTAAAACCACGAGTTTTTATATGATTGTCGGCCTGTTACCCGCTGATGGCGGTCATGTGTATTTAGATGATCGTGACATTACGCGTGATGCAATGCACAAACGTGCACGTCTTGGGATCGGTTATTTACCGCAAGAGCCTTCAGTATTTCGAAAACTCACCGTCGCAAATAATTTATTAGCGATTTTAGAAATGCGTAAAGATCTGAATAAAAAACAACGCAAACAAAAATGCGATGAATTACTCGAAGAATTTCACATCGATCATATTCGCGACAGCATCGGATTAAGTCTCTCCGGCGGTGAACGTCGCCGCGTAGAAATCGCACGAGCCCTGGCCATGGAACCCGCATTTATTTTATTAGACGAACCTTTTGCCGGCGTCGATCCCATTTCTGTCCACGACATCAAACGCATCATCAAACACCTCAGCGAAAAAAATATCGGCATCCTCATCACCGATCACAACGTACGCGAAACCTTAGACATCTGCGAACGCGCCTACATCGTCAGTCAAGGCCACATCATCTGCCAAGGCGACTCACAAACGGTACTTGCCAATCAACAAGTTCGCTCGGTGTATTTGGGAGAAGAATTTAACCTGTAAGATACCAACTTGAAACTAATCCTGATATGGTCTATTGCGCCAGATCTGGGGCAACTATATTTTAGTTGCGATTACTATTGCCAAAG
>DAOUQR010000018.1 GCA_030625525.1 Pseudomonadota bacterium
AGAAAACGATATTTTATTACATCATCCTTATCAGTCTTTTGCTGTTGTTGTTGATTTTATTCGACAAGCAACACTCGATCCAGATGTGATCGCAATAAAACAAACACTTTATCGAACGCATCCACAATCCAGCATGGTCCAAGCTTTAATCGAAGCTGCGCGAGCAGGAAAAGAAGTAACAGCCGTCATAGAGTTGCGCGCTCGATTTGATGAAGAATCAAATATTCGACTTGCCAATCATTTGCAGGAAGCGGGGGCTCTTGTTGTTTATGGTATCGTTGGCTTTAAAACACACGCTAAAATGACACTCGTTGTTCGACGAGAAAAAAACAAATTACGACGCTACGCACATTTAGGCACTGGCAATTATCACGAACGCACAGCGAAAGAATACACAGACATAGGCTTGTTAACGTATGACAATGATGTCACACGTGATGTACAAAAACTTTTTCAAACACTGACAGGCATGGGAAAAACTGTCAAGCTCGCTAAACTATTCCATTCCCCTTTTACCTGGCATCAATTATTAATTGAATTGATCGATTTTGAAATAAATCAAGCAAAGCAAAAACTCAAAGCACAGATCATCATAAAATCAAATGGATTGACAGATCCAAAAATAATCCAAGCACTCTATCGCGCATCACAAGCCGGTGTAAAAATTGATTTAACCATTCGCAGCATTTGCTGTTTACGCCCAGGCATCAAAGGTGTGTCTGAAAATATTAAAGTTCGATCAATCGTCGGACGATTTTTAGAACATTCGCGCGTATTTTATTTTTATCATCAAGGCGAAGAAAAATTATTTTGCGGCAGTGCTGATTTAATGGAACGTAACCTTTATCATCGCGTGGAAGTGTGTTTCCCCATCATTGATCCTAAACTCGCAAAACGTGTTAAAACCGAAACACTCGATCTCTATAACAAAGACAACAGCAACAGTTGGGAATTAAACAAAGAAGGGGAGTATCAAAAAATCCGTCATGCGAAAAAAGAAGCCATTTCCGCACAAGAATTTCTTTTGAAAAAGCTGACTTAAAAAATATCTTATTCAAGTTTAACTTATTTAGCACATGCTCGGTGTGGATGGTCCGGCGTCTCCCTCTTCGTCACTCTTAGGCTCACCTTCGTCTTCGTTATCCTCTTCAATCTGAAGATCGTCTTCAGGCATTATTTTCGGTGCCATTGGATCGAATGTCTCTTCGTTTTCTTTTTCTGACTCTGAATTCATTTGCCCTAATGTGGTTTCAAGTTGTTGAATAGTTTCTTCATCAAGAATGTCTGAAAGACTCGAGATAATCACCGCCTCGCTTTCTTCTGATCCAATCGGTTGAGGCCCGGCTATCTTAGCGGTATTAACAATAGCTTGTACGCCCTCTTGTAAGTTTTTATCCGTCGTATTAATCGTATCGATATGATTTTTCATCTCACGATCTATACGAATATTATGTGTGACGGCTAAGACCCCCGTACCCACAGCAATAACTGCGGCGACTATACCAATGGCCAAACCTAAAGGTGGGAAAATTATGCCTAGGACCGCAGCAACCAAACCCAGTGACGAGGCGACCACACCGGCTACCTTATAACGCTGTTTAATTGTCTCGAGCAATTTCATGCGTTGTTCAAATTCTGGTTCGCCGTGTAATTTTAGCTTAGGAGCATTGTCTGAGATCTCTCTCGTTCCTTCTTCTTTTTCACCCAGTTTCGGTAAGCCATACCCCAGAGCTGCTTGGAGAGGATTGATTGATTTCTTGGCAAGATCAATTGCACCATAACCAGAAGCAGCAATACCTAAGGCTAAAATAGGTAACGCTAACCACGGTGCTACCGCGATTAAGACAAGCCCCGAGATAATAATAACGGTACCCAAACCAATCCAGCCAAGATCTAACATCCGCTCTTTAACATCTGCGGCCGGCTCTAAATAAGTGGAACGTGTACTGGCGAAGCTTCGCGATTGCATTCGAGCTAACGATAAAACTTGTGATTGTTCTTGGGTATCAACGGATAAATAAGGCTCAGCCTTCTCCATCTCCTCCAACAAAGATTTTTTTGCTTCAGTAAAGGCAGGCTTCGTTTCTAATGCCTCAAACTTTTTTAAATAGCCTTCTAACTTATGGACGTAACTATCGATATCTGTAATCGGTTCTTTCAATGTTAATTTTTCTCTACGACGCAGTTTTAATCCACCAATTGTGTCCTTCACACTATTAAGTAGCTTTTGGCGAGGCTGAACATTTTTTGAAGTTAAGGATTGTCCTTGAGGTTGCGAAAGATGAACAACAGCCGCTAAAGATAGTATCGCTCGCCTGGTTTTAAGTTCTTCAAGCGTATCAACCGGTTTTAAATCGGTCAGCTTTCCGATCTGCGAGATAGTGTTATCAAAACACGTTTGGTGGCTGACGAGTGTCTCAGTGCTATTTGCTCGCATCATGCCTGCCAAATGAAAATTGAGCGAATCCTCATATTTCTTTGCCAATGCTTCTCGGTTCGACGTGTTAAAACCCTTTTTTATCAATACTGCTGAATCTTTTAAATGATCAAAAATATGTTGGCTCGTTGATAACATCGTCAGAACCGTTTGCTGTTCATGCACAGACAAACCACGATTAAACGATTTTATTTCATCACGTAATTTTTTTGTTCCCATCGTCAAATACCTCTATTGACTATTAAATTTATAATGCATCTTCACCTGTCTCACCCGTGCGCACACGGATCGCTTGTTGTAATTCCATCAGAAAAATTTTGCCGTCGCCAATTTTTCCGGTCTGAGCCGCTTTACTGATCGCATCGATTGTCGCGTCAGCGCGGTCATCGGCCACAGCAACTTCGATTTTTAATTTCGGTAAAAAATCCACGACATATTCGGCACCACGATACAACTCGGTGTGACCTTTTTGTCGACCAAAGCCTTTAACTTCGGTGATGGTGACCCCTTGGATCCCGATATCTAATAGCGCTTCGTGCACATCATCCATTTTATGCGGTTTAATGATTGCAATTATTAATTTCATGATTTACATTACCCCAAAACTAAAAGAAAACTTAATGTACTTTACGAAAAGTTCGCGACATTCTACAAAGTGCGTTTACTCGTCTTGATTCAGTGACCCGCACCCGTTCGAAATTAGATGACATGGAGACACAAATTGCAAGCCTTGAGGCAGAATTAAAATCAACAAAGAAAAACTCGCATTTTCAGGCAACATCCAAGGAGGGATATTATGCCACTTGCCATCGTTCACTCACGTGCGAATCTAGGTATTCGTGCGCTTCCCGTTACCATCGAAGCGGACATTGCGCTTGGGATGCCAGGATTTTCAATCGTTGGTATGCCAGAAACGGCTGTCCGCGAAAGTCGTCATCGCGTTAAAAGCGCGATCATCAATAGCGAGTTGGAATTTCCGACACGTAAAATTACGATTAATTTAGCGCCAGCGGATGTCCCTAAAGAAGGAAGTCGCTTTGATTTGCCAATTGCGATTGGTATTTTAACGGCAAATAAACAACTCCCTGCAAAAAAAATTGCCGAGTATGAATTCGCTGGCGAGTTGGCCTTGTCAGGTGAGTTGCGTTCAATCCGTGGGGCACTGCCTATCGCGCTTGCATGCCAGCAGCACAATCGTAAATTAATTCTTCCTAAAGCGAATGCCGATGAGGCGTGTTTGGCGGGTGAGGTTGAAGTGTATCCTGCTGACAGTCTCACTGAAATTTGGCACCATTTTATGGGGCAGCAGCCTTTGTCTCGACATCAGATTAATTCTAACGAGACATTGGATACATCAGATAATGATCTGGCCGATATTTATGGTCAAGAGCAAGCAAAACGTGCGCTGATCATCGCCGCAGCGGGCAATCATCATTTATTAATGAAGGGCCCGCCTGGAACGGGGAAAACCATGTTAGCGAGTCGACTGTCAGGCTTGTTGCCACCGATGACAGATGAAGAAGCCTTAGAAAGTGCGGCCATTCTGTCTATTTGTGGGGAAAAGATTAATCCACATCAATGGCGCAAACGCGTTTTTCGATCGCCCCATCACACGGCTTCGGGTGTGGCTTTAGTGGGAGGGGGTTCACCACCGAGACCCGGTGAAATCACGCGCGCCCATCATGGTGTGCTATTTTTGGATGAATTACCCGAGTTTCATCGACATGTATTAGAGACGCTTCGAGAGCCGTTGGAATCAGGCATGATCCACATTTCAAGAGCAGCCCAGCAGTCGAGTTTTCCCGCTCAATTTCAGTTAATCACAGCTTTAAATCCATGCCCTTGTGGTCACTACGGTAACCCATATGGGAACTGTCGTTGTACGCTGGAACAAGTTGACAAATACATGTCGCGCCTGTCGGGCCCACTATTAGATCGTATTGATATGCATATTGATGTCCCACAATTACCAACAGCCGAATTGCTTCGAACCAATCAAACAAAAACGATTGACTCCGAGACCGCGCGCACACAGGTGATCCAGGCGCGCGAGCGTCAACACCACCGTCAGGGTAAAACCAATCAGCGATTATCGAGCCGTGAATTACAACACTTCTGCCGACTCAATGAGAAAACTCAAACCTGCCTACACACAGCGATCGACCGCCTACAATTATCCGCTCGCGCTTGCCACCGAATATTACGCGTCTCACGAACAATCGCAGATTTAGCAGAGCACGAGGAAATTAAAATCGAGGATTTACAAGAAGCCATCAGTTTCAGAATGAAATCAGCAACACAAACATCTGGGGTCAGGCCTTAGGGCCTGACTCCATTGGGTATCACTGAAAATTAGTTATTGAGAGAGGGGAACTCTGTCTTAATACTTTTTAGGGAATCAGAATCATAACGACCGTTTTGGAAGGCAGGAAACAAACGATGCCATCCGAGTGCCTGACTAATCGATTTGGCACCCTCCTTTTCTGAGTAGATGCCATTGAAAGCCTCTTCCAAGTTAAGATCGTCATTGCTGTCTAACTTCTTTTGTACTGCGCTTGAAGCGAGTTCAATCCTGGCCCATTTATCGCGGCCATTCCAAACGGTTCGTTTATTGAGGCTTGCCTTTAAATTTTCCAATTTTTTCAATAATATTTGAACATCACCGTTTACATTTTCGCTTCCTGACTTCTCGGTTTCAAAATAATCCGTTGACCCGCGCTCATCAAGCATTTCGAGTCTGTCGGAGTCGACATCATCAAGTACTTCGGTTTTTTCTTTCTGCACTTCTTTACCATTTCTTTTTTTAGAAAAGCCTTTAGGCTTCTCAGAATAACTTGTGTTTAATTTTTTTAGAGCTAACGGTTTTAGAGTTATCAGGGAGTTCAGCACCTGGTAATCGCGACCACAGATTTTTTCCAATAGCGATTTGATACGATCTAAACATTCATTCTTTAGTTTAGATTTTAGTCTGATGTTTAGATTATCGCTAGTAACTTTACTTGTTTGCCAGTTTATATTTACACGAACATCAGCCTCTTTGAAAAGCCACTTAAATAGTGAAGCATAGTTTGATGATAACTCCTTACCGTTATTCTTAGCTGGTGCTTTGGGCTTTTTTTTCGGTAATCGTTTATTCTCAACTTGTACTATTTTTTCCTCAGCTTCACCAGAGAAGATGTAAGTCACATATTGTTCAACGGGGAATAGCCCACCATCTTTCGCTACAGCTCTATAAAGATTGCTCTTCAGACACTCCTTTTCCTTGGGATGCAGAACCCGCAACTCACCGGCGCACACTTCATCATAAATAGTAATCACACACAAGGTTGATGGTAGCTCACCGCCAACCAGCTCCGTTGTAACATCAATATTTAGTCTCTTGGATTGATTGATTTCAAGCCGTTCTTGAATAGCCCTACCTTCTATATAATCAACACAGACCTGACTATCTTCTAGCCCAACCCGAAATAGAGCAGAAGAATCATGACCAACATCTCCAATTTTATAATAATGAAACATAACAACCTCAACAACGATAAGAATTGCCCATATTTTACCAACCCTAGCTTAACAAATCCTTAAGGCCTTATGGCAAAGCAAGGACTTCCCCATACCCACAATAAATCACTACTTGCATTCATACGCATTTTGAGCTCAAATACGCGACTTACTTTATTAGAGAGAGCTGACTTACATGAGTGAACATATAATATCCGTTAGTGATGATTCGTTTGAAGGTGACGTTTTAAATGCTGATAGCCCTGTGCTTGTTGACTTTTGGGCGGAATGGTGTGGTCCGTGCAAAGCAATTGGGCCGATTTTAGAAGAAGCCGCAACGTCTTATCAAGGTCGTTTAACGGTTGCGAAGCTCAATATCGATGATAATCCGAATACCCCAGCGAACTATGGTATCCGTGGGATCCCAACATTAATTTTATTTAAAGGCGGCAGCGTCGAAGCAACCAAAGTGGGTGCTTTATCAAAATCACAATTAACAGCATTTATTGACAGTAATATATAGATTTCACGCTTTATCGCTGGATCCGCGCGGCGGATAATGATACATTTGCCGCGCGTTGTTAATCAACGACACAACTCGTGTCAAACATCCACCTTATAAATACATTGCTCGCCACAAAAGTAAGTGGTCGACAGCATACAACTTCTTATTAACATTAACTGAGAGTTTAGGATCAAATGAATCTAAGTGAATTAAAGAAAAATTCCCCAACAGAATTAATCACCATTGCAGGCAATATCGGTATTGAAAACATATCGCGTATGCGCAAGCAAGACATGATTTTTTCTATCTTAAAAGCCCACGCGCAAAGCGGGGAAGATATCTTAGGCGACGGCGTCTTAGAAATTTTGCCTGATGGTTTTGGCTTTCTACGGTCAGCACAAGGCTCGTATCTTGCTGGACCGGATGATATTTATGTATCGCCGAGTCAAATTCGTCGCTTTGGTCTTCGCACCGGTGACACCATTGCAGGTAAAATCAGACCCCCTAAAGATGGTGAACGTTATTTTGCACTGCTCAAAGTTGATCAAATCAATTATGACTCTCCAAATAGTACAAAAAATAAAATTCTTTTTGAAAATCTCACGCCCTTATTTGCTAACGACCGCCTCCGTATGGAACAAGGTAATGGTAGCACCGAAGATTTAACCGCCCGAGTGGTTGATCTGGTTTCACCGTTTTGTAAAGGTCAACGTGGTTTGATTGTATCTCCGCCGAAAGCGGGTAAAACGATTATGCTGCAAAACATTGCACATTCTATTGAAAAAAATCATCCAGATTGTAAGCTCATCGTCTTACTGATCGACGAGCGTCCTGAAGAAGTGACCGAAATGCAGCGCTCTGTACGCGGTGAAGTCGTCGCATCAACCTTTGATGAGCCTGCTAACCGTCACGTACAAGTTGCTGAAATGGTGATTGAAAAAGCCAAGCGTTTAGTCGAGCACAAACATGACGTTGTTATTTTACTCGATTCTATTACGCGACTTGCTAGAGCATACAACACGGTGATTCCGTCATCGGGTAAAGTCCTCACCGGTGGTGTCGACGCCCATGCATTGCACCGTCCAAAACGATTCTTTGGTGCCGCACGTAATATTGAAGAAGGCGGTAGCTTAACTATTTTAGCGACAGCACTGATCGATACAGGCTCAAAAATGGATGAAGTCATTTACGAAGAATTCAAAAGTACCGGTAACATGGAGCTTCATCTGGATCGTCGTATCGCTGAAAAACGCGTCTACCCTGCGATTAATATCAACCGCTCTGGTACACGTCGCGAAGAACTACTTTCAACGGCAGATGAATTACAAAAAATGTGGATCTTACGTAAGATCCTGCATCCGATGGATGAAATTACTGCGATTGAATTCTTGCTTAATCGCTTGAAAAACACAAAAACCAACAAAGATTTCTTCGAAAAAATGAAGAGCCAAGACTGATTCATAAGAGCGGGCCCTGTGCCCGCTCTTTTTCTTTTAAACGAAATCACTATCTATGCAATACGATGACCTTCGTAAAGATTGATGGCACCTCGAACAACAAAAACAATTAAAATGAAGAATATAACGATGAATATTACCGGTTCTATTATTACTTTAAATGAAGAAAAATTGATTGCGAAGTGCATCAAGTCACTTCAAAAAGTCTGTAACGAAATTATTGTTGTTGATTCAAATAGCACAGACAGAACGGTTGAAATCGCTAAAGAAATGGGTGCGAAGGTTATTCAACAAGACTTTTTAGGGGACGGCCCGCAAAAAGCTTTCGGAGTGCAGTTTGCAACAAACGATTGGATTTTAAGTTTAGATGCAGATGAACGACTAGATGACGATGCCGTTGCTGCTATCGAAGAAATTAATTTGATCAAAACAGATGTGGCTTATGCATTGAAACGCAAAAATTTTTTAGGCGACCACTGGATGAAAAGCAGGGTGTTTTATCCGGATTATGTGACCCGACTTTATAATAAAAACTCAGCCACTTATTCTGACAGCAAATATCACGCCACGGTCAATGCAACAAAAATTGAAAAGCTTAATGCCAATATTATTCACTTCACGTATAAAAATTATGAAGACTGGACGGCACGAATTAATTCACTCACCAGTTATGATGCCTGGGCTTTAAAAGACAAAGGTAAACAACCGTCAAAATCCGCACCACTCGTGCACGCGCTGATCGCCGGCTTTCGTTGTTTTATTTTAAAAGGCGGACTTTTCCAAGGGCGTGATGGGATCGATGCCGGCATGACAACAATGTTTAGGACGTATTTAAAATACGCGAAACTGAATGAACTTTACCAATGATTACTTTTTCAAAAACAAATCACAAACAAAACATTCTGAATCTAGCCGCCGTGTTAGCCCTCGCGGGTTTGTTTTTCATCCCGGTCTCACCCAGTCTAAATGCGCTACTCGTTGTCGCCGCATTGTTAACGTTGCTTGCTGGTCAATGGCGCGAACAATGGAAACTTTTGACAAATCATAGCGCGATGAATTTGCTTGCAGTCTCTTTGCTGATTTTGTTTTTCATCGGCGCATTTCATAACCCATTTGGTTTGAGCTCAGGACTAAAAGGATTTTATAAGTATTTAACGCATTTTGTTATTTTGTTTTTTTTACCCATCGCTTTTATTCACCAACAGAAACGTCGTTTGGCATACAATGCAATTATACTTAGTGCTGTTTTAACCGCCGCTTTTTCTGTGCTTTGTTATTTGTTACCACAAACTGCGAAGCACTATTTGCATCGAAGCGCAGCACATTTATATGCGCCGATCCCTTACGGCATACTGCTTGCCTATAGTGTTTTCATGCTAGCTCATCGCATCATTGACGAACCACCCTATCGCTATATGTACTTATTGTGTTTGCCCGTTTTATTATTTACGTTGTTTTATATCAACATTGAACGCACCGGCATAGTGGTCTTATTAGCATTAGTTTTGTTATTTACATTTCAACGCTGGGGAATAAAAGGCATGCTCGTTGGCGGCTTGATCACACTCACCAGTTTATTTGTCGTATATAAAACATCGGTTTTATTTCGCATAAAACTTCATAATGTTGTTACGACTGTGACCGATTACGAAAACAATCAAAAAACCTCGGTAGGTTATCGACTGACTTTTTTGACGGCTAGCATCGATCGATTAAAAGAAAAACCAATGGGGTATGGTACCGGTTTATATACACATGGTATTGGAACACCTGGAACTGATCCACATCTTCGAAACGGCATCACGAATCCAGAAAATAGTTATTTGCATGTTGCCTTACAAAT
>DAOUQR010000064.1 GCA_030625525.1 Pseudomonadota bacterium
ACGTACGAGTGATGTGGGTGTAGCGAGTAACTTTAATGAAATTCAATCATTAAGTTCGGCTAATTTAGCAACACGGCTCCGTAATCAATATTCTGAAGATATTGACAGCACGTTGAATGGGGTGACTCTGACTACGGTTGGTGTCGATACAAATTCAAGTGCAAAAGTCAGTTCATTAAACGAAGTGAGTTCACAAACCGGTATCTCAGCGTTTAGCTATGGTAACAGTTTGGTGAGTGCGGCAAATTCAGATGATGATGGTACCTCTTTAGCCATGAGCTCAGGTGATCTCGTTATTAACGGGGTTGCAGTGGGGGCAGTGTCTGTCAATACGGCCGATGGTCTTGAAACCGCAATTAATGCTGTTTCAGCTCAGACCGGTGTTACGGCTGATAATGGTGGTGGTGCGGCTGATATGGTCTTATTCAACACCGGTGGTGATGCGATTACTATCAATGTTAAAACGGCTGCTGCTGCAACCCGTTCCGGTTTTTCTACTGGGGTGACTGAAGTTGCGGCTGGCGATAATGGTGCGGTAGTACTGACCGGCGCGTTATCTGATACGACAATTACAGCAGGTAGTAACGGTACTTTACAAGCGATTGCGGGTCAGACAGGTGGTGCGACGGATACATTGGCTGCAAGCACAGTGACCAGCCTAAACGTCAATTCAATCAATGAAGCGAATGTTGCAATTCTTGCGGTTGACTCAGCATTGAGTTCGATTACAAGTTTACGTTCAAGCTTAGGTTCGATTCAAAATCGTTTTGAATCAACTATTTCAAGCTTAACGTCTACGGCTGAAAATTTTACAGCCGCTCGTAGTCGTATTCAAGATGCGGATTTTGCAGCAGAAACTGCGGCATTAACAAAAGCGCAAATCTTGCAACAAGCGGGTATAGCGATTCTTTCGCAAGCCAATTCACTTCCACAAAGTGCATTATCATTGTTGCAATAAAACGGTTAACCAGGCTCAGCGCAATGCTGAGTCTGGTTTAATTTTTTAAAATAACCTATGGTGAGTGCGATGGATATTCAAAAACCAGACGCCCCCTCAGCGATAGGACATCAAAGAAGTAAGGATTCTTCAGTTGAACGGGTAGCAGCAATCAAAAAGGTTGCAGAAATCAGTCAGTTAAACCCAGTAACCGCTGAAAAAAATGAAACAGTCGAGGACGACGCAAAGAACATAGCCAATGCAGTTACAGAAGTAGAAGGCTTTGTTCAAAATATTCAAAGGGATTTGCATTTCAGCGTGGATAAAGACAGTGGTAAAACGGTTGTAAAAGTATTTGATTCAGCAACGGATGATTTAATCCGCCAAATACCGACAGAAGAAATGCTAGCTATCGCGAAGAAATTCGCAGGCTTGACAGGGACGTTTATCAAAATTGATATATAGAGATGGCATCAATTTTGAATGGCTTAGTGGAATAGATAGATAGGAACACGCATTATGGCGGCTATTCAATCGGCTGGTATTGGTTCAGGGATTGACATTAACAGCTTAGTTTCACAACTGGTCGCAGCTGAAGCAGAGACTCAACTTGCCCCGCTAGGGCGGCGCGAAGTTAAAGTCCAGGGTGAAATCTCTGCGCTAGGGGCTTTAAAAGGAGCGCTTTCGGAATTTCAAAGTTCGCTCAGTGGCCTCACCGATCTCAAGGATTATCAAAGCCGCATCGCAAATAATACGAATAACGATTTATTTTCGGTGGGCGTTGATAGCGATGCTACACCGGGCACTTATCAAGTCGAGGTAAAAACACTCGCTCAAACGCATAAAATTGTTTCCAGTGCTTATACAGAAACGACAGACATCGTGGGAAGCGGGAGTTTAACCTTTCAATTTGGCACCTACGACAGTGGTTTAAATACCTTTACTTTAAACCCCGATAAATCGACAAAAACGGTGGTCATCAGCAGCCAAAATAATACCTTGGAAGGGATCCGTGATGAGGTGAACAGTGCTGATATCGGCGTCACGGCAACGATTATTAACGACGGAACCGGCGAGCGTTTAGTTTTTGCCTCAGCTGAGTCGGGCGCTGCAAATAGTTTAAAAGTCACGGTGAATGATGATGATAGCGATGATCTTGATAACGCCGGATTATCCGAGTTGGCCTATGATCCCATAGGCAGTGCGGGCACGGGAAAAAATTTGTCACAAACCTTGGAAGCCAAAGATACTGAACTGGTTGTTGATGGATTGAGTGTGTTTAATTCCAGTAACACCATCAACGATGTGATCCCGGGTGTGACAATGAATTTGAAAAAAGCGGATGCGGGTAACCCCTCATTTGTTACTGTGAGTGTGAACACCGCGCAAACGTCAGGAAAGATCCACGCATTTAAAGATAATTTTAATAAGTTGGTTGATACGATTAATGGGCTTGCTGGATACGATTCAGAAAGCGGTAAAAGTGGTTTGTTGTTTGGTGACTCATCGGTCAGAGCGATTGATATGAAAATGCGCACGATCATTACATCCATGGTGAGTGATTTAAATTCTACGTATAAATCCTTATCTGATATTGGTGTTAAAACAACATCCTCAGGGAAATTAGAAATTGATTCGGCGCTCTTAACTAAAGCCTTAGAAAACAATATTGAAGATGTTGGCAAGGTGCTCGCAGCCGTCGGTAATCCAACTGATAGTTTGGTGAAATTTAACGGTTCGACTGAAAAAACAGACGCCGGTAACTACAGTATCAACATCACCCAAATGGCGACTCAAGGTGATTTAGTTGGGCAAGCCGCCGCGAACACGACAATTACTGCCGGCGTTAACGATACCCTTGTGCTCGATGTTGATGGACAAACGGCAACCATCATCATGACGGCCGGTAGCTATACCGCTGCGACATTGGCCGCTGAATTGCAGTCACGTGTCAACGGTGTAAAAACATTTGAAGATAATGGTATCAGCATCAAAGTGACAGAGAGTGCCGGGATCTTAACAATCACCTCACAGAGTTACGGGGAAGAGTCTACCGCTGATGTCACGGGTGGCAATGGTAAATCTGACTTAGTCGGCGCAAGTCCGGTTACAACGGCGGGTTTGAATATAGAAGGAACGATAGGCGGGCTGCTGGCGACGGGTAACGGGCAGTTTTTAACGGGCACAGGCGTTGCTACCGGTTTAAAAATTGAAGTCATTGGCGGCAGCATTGGAACGCGCGGTAGTATCAGCTATTCACGCGGTATTGCTCAGCAATTAGATGATATTTTGGAATCGTTTTTGAAATCTGACGGAACACTGGATTCGCGTACCAAAAGTTTAAATAATCAAGTCGAACAAATCAGTGATCGCCGTGAGGCGGCTAATCGACGATTGGCTCGCCTTGAAACTCGTTTGTTTCGACAATTTGGCGCTTTAGATATCTTGGTCGCGCAAATGCGCTCGACCAGTGACTTTTTAACCGGGCAGCTTGCTAATTTACCCGGGCCGGTAAGACCCTCAAAATAATTCATAATAAAAGGGAATTTATATAATGACTACGATGCAAATGAATAAAAAAGCTAAGCTTTATAATCAAGTCGGTACTCACTCTGAGATATTAGAAGCGAGTCCCCATCGGATCATTCAATTGCTCATGGAAGGTGCGCTGGGCAAAATCGCCGCCGCACAGGGTTTTATGAAAAATAAGGATGTTGCCAATAAAGGTCGCAACATCAGTTTGGCTATTTCAATCATTGATGGTTTGAAAATGAGTTTAGATAAAAACGTCGGTGGTGAAATCGCAGAGAATTTAGATGCGCTCTATGAGTATATGAATAACAAACTTTTTGAAGCGAATACGAAGGATGATCCGGCCTGTCTCGAAGAAGTGGCCGGTTTAATGCGTGAAATTAAATCGGGCTGGGATAGTATTCCCGCAGACGCGAAACAAGTTAAACAAGGATAAGCTGATGGATTATGACGGCCTGTTGCAGCAATTAATGAATGCCACTGAATCCATGCTGCAGCACGCCGATTCTGAAAAATGGGATGACTTTGCAATCGCTTGCGATACGCAACGCGGATTGCTCAAAAGTATTTTCCCATTACCAAAACAATTTGTTCCCTCCGATTCATTTGTACGCTTGTTAGTTGATTGCAACACACTACAAGATCAAATCACGCACGCTATAGACGGTCACAAAAACGTGGTCGAATTAAAACTAGCGAAACTTCGCCAACAACAAAAAGCCAGCACCGCCTATAAGCAATCTGAGTAGTAATAAATAACCGCCAAGTAATTGACATTTAGTGCTTTTGTGCTTACTTTGCAGCTTAGCAAAGCGATGGCATGGGAGCCGGTATGAATAGAAATTACAAGATCATCATTCTTGATGAAGATTATGAGCGCTGTCATCGTTTAGATGTGATCTTTGATTTCCTCGGTGAGCCGACACTGGCTGCGACCACGAAAAATTGGTCTGACGCTTCTCCCGCTCCGGATGAAATATTAACATTCATCATTGGTGCGCATGGTGATAAAAGCCTGACTAAATTAATTGACGAAATCAAAGCATTTGCCCCTGATGTTCCCTTCATATTATTAGGTAAAGACAAGCAATTACTCGACTTGCCAGCAGCGCAGCAGGCGCATGTGTTAGGACAATTAGCCGAACCCTTTACTTACGCTCAAGTCCTCGACTTGATCCACAGTTGCCAAATCAATCAAGAGAACAATGCCAACGTTAATAATGAAGGCAATAACCGCCCCGTACCCTTGTTTCGCAGCATGGTGGGGAGCAGTGAGTCCGTACAAAAAGTTCGACGACTCATCGAACAAGTCGCACAAGCGGATGCGAATGTTTTGATTCTAGGTGAATCTGGAACGGGAAAAGAAGTCGCAGCAAGAAATATCCACGCGCAGTCTCCACGCAGAGACAAACCATTTGTCCCTATTAACTGCGGTGCGATCCCGTCAGAATTGCTCGAAAGTGAATTATTTGGTCATGAGAAGGGCGCGTTCACCGGCGCTATTTCAGCACGCCAAGGGCGTTTTGAATTGGCCGATGGTGGCACAATTTTCCTCGATGAAATCGGTGACATGCCTTTACCTATGCAAATAAAGATTCTACGTGTCTTACAAGAGCGTTGTTTTGAACGCGTGGGCAGTAACAAAAGCATTGAAGTTGACGTTAGAATTATCGCAGCAACTCACCGTCATCTCGAAGAAGAAATCGTGGCCGGTAATTTTCGCGAAGATTTATATTACCGACTCAATGTATTTCCAATCGAAATGCCAGCACTACGCAATCGCATCGAAGATTTACCGTTATTAGTCAATGAATTAGTAGCACGTGTTGAAGGGGAAGGGCGCGCCTCTGTCCGATTGCTCCCGAATTCACTTCATGCCTTAAGCGCTTATGATTGGCCAGGTAATGTGCGTGAATTAGCGAATTTAATAGAACGCTTAGCCATTTTATTTCCAAATGGTTTAGTGGATGCTAAAAATTTGCCGAGAAAATTTCAGATTAAAATGCCTGAGCTTATTAAAGAGTGCTCACAGACAATTGACTCGACAGAAAAAGAACTTCTCACCTCAACAGCACTGCCTTCCGATGGTTTTAATCTTAAAGAACACCTCGTCAATACTGAATTGGCCATCATCAGCCAAGCACTAGAAGACAGCGAATGGGTTGTCGCGCGCGCCGCAGATTATTTACATATGCGACGCACCACCTTGGTTGAAAAAATGCGAAAATACGGAATTGAACGCCCGACAACGTCGAGTTAGGGTAAGTAAGTCCTAATGGTTGATGAGAACTCAGACGTATTTTCTGCCTCTAAGCTTGTTTCGCTGGGTGTCATATCTGATCCATCAAAAGACATTAGCTCAATATCCTCAATTGAATCCTGTTCAGCGGCTTCTACGCGCCCCCCTAATCTTTGTAATATATTGACAGGAGATCCACCACGGAGAGGTATAACGTTATCATCAGGATGATTTTCTGCCGGAGAAATTATATTTCTTAACCAACCCCAAACCCGATTGTATTCGGGTGGTTCAATGACATGCTTTTGAGCTCTAAGTTCGGTCATAAGTCTAAACATAGGAGTCGACTTCGATCCTGCATATTTTAATATTTTTAGTATAATATTTGTTTCTTGAATAGCGCTTGACCGCATAAGTTGGATGTCAGGATAGTCGTTTTGCAATCGCTTTATTAGCATTCCAGTATCTGACTGGGCTGCTTGTGAAGATGCGAAAAACAATGAGTAATGGGGATTGTCTTTGAAGTCATTATGCTTCAATACATTGACCCGCTTGAACAGCTCTTTGCTATTCAATGGGAGTTTGCTTAAGCCCTGAATGGCGGTTGTGCGGACGTTGGGGTCATTATCAGAAGACAACTTTAAGAGCCGTTCGAGCACCTTGGTTAGCTGTTGCCCGTTCCACCGGAGTTTGCTTAAGCCCTGAATGGCGGTTCTGCAGACGTCGGGGTCATTATCAGAAGACAACTTTAAGAGCCGTTCGAGCACTTCGCTCAACTGTTTGCCACCCCACGAGAACTTGCCTAAGCGCAGAGTGGCGAGGCAGCGGACCCAATCGT
>DAOUQR010000090.1 GCA_030625525.1 Pseudomonadota bacterium
CTAATGATTTCAATCGCCTCACTGGCGTGGATGAAACCTTCCGAGCATCCCTGGTTTCTAGGTTTGTTAGCCTTTGTAATTTCATTTTTCTCCGCAACTCAAGACATTGCCATCGATGCTTATCGTACGGATTTGTTAGAACCCGAAGAACGAGGCTTAGGCGCAGCATTGACGGTTGCGGGTTATCGCATCGCAATGTTAGTGTCAGGCGGCTTAGCGTTAATCATGGCTGACAGCATCGGTTGGTCGACGACGTATCTTGTGATGGCGACTTTCATGATTGTTGGGATCATCGCAAATCTATTTGCGCCCCAGCTAAACTTCCGACACCCTCCCGCCAGTTTACGTGCCGCAGTGGTTAATCCGTTCAAACAATTCTTAGGTCGCGATAAAGCCGTATACTTTCTATTATTTATTTTTCTCTACAAATTAGCAGAAGCCTTCACAAGCACGTCAGGCACAATGTCGAGTGCCTTTTTAATTGAAGGATTAGGTTTTAGCCTGACAACGGTCGGAACAGTGAATAAAATTCTCGGGATCACTGCAACAATGAGCGGTTTATTCGTCGCCGGTTTTGCCTTACGCCGTCTACGTTTATTCACCGCTCTAATGATGTTTGGTATTTTACAAGCGCTGACGAACCTCTGGTTTTTATTACTCGCACTCGTTGGTCACAACATTAAACTTCTAGTCGTAGCCGTATTTATGGATAACTTCAGCGCTGGACTTGGTATGGCTGCTTTAGTCGCATTAATGATGAGCTTATGTGATCGCCGTTATAGCGCCACGCAATTTGCTTTGCTTTCAGCCTTTGCCGCATTACCTCGGATCTACAGCGGTCCACTGGCCGGAATTTTAGTCGAACATGTCGGTTGGGCCGAATTTTTCGGATGGACGTTTGTATTCGCACTGCCGGCTTTAGTGGTCTTATTCTTTCTATCAGATGAACTACCTCAAAGCGCTGAAACAGCATAGAGCCTCTCCGGGGTCCGGCCTCAGGCCAGACCCCAAATAAAGTCCATTACCGCGCCTTTAACCACCGTGCAACATCAAGACTAAAGTAACTAATAATCATATTCGCGCCAGCACGCTTAATCGCAAGCAAACTTTCTAACGCGACTGCTTGCTCATTGATCCAACCTTTTTCAGCCGCCGCTTTAATCATGGCATATTCACCACTCACTTGATAAGCGGCCAATGGAATATGTGGATACTGTTGTTTGATATCTGCAATCACATCAAGATAGGCCCCGGCTGGTTTCACCATCAAAATATCAGCGCCTTCTTTCACATCCTGCTCAACTTCGCGCAGGGCTTCAAAACGATTGCCGGGATCCATTTGGTAGGCTTTGCGATCGCCAAATGAAGGGGAGCCTTCCGCGGCTTCGCGAAACGGTCCATAAAAAGAGGAAGCATATTTTGCGGCATAACTCATGATCGGCAGATGATTAAATTCATTTTGATCAAGGCAGTTACGTATCGCTTGCACCATACCATCAATCATCCCACTCGGTGCAATCATATCTGCACCTGCACGTGCTTGAGTGAGCGCTTGTGCTTGTAATAGCTCGAGCGTGGCATCGTTATCTAAATAGTGCTTGCCGTTATGTTCAGCAATAAGGCCACAGTGACCGTGATCGGTGTATTCGCAAAAACAGGTATCGGCAATCACTAATAAATTAGGCGCGATCTTTTTAATGGTTTTAATCGCTTGCGCGATGATCCCATGTTCATGCATCGAATCACTTCCTTGCGCATCTTTTTTCTCAGGAATACCAAATAACAAAACCGCTTTGATTCCAGCCTGTTCAATTTTAGAAATTTCATCAGGTAAATCATGTAACCCCAATTGAAAAACTCCCGGCATACTCGAGACAGCAATTTTTTCTTTAAGATCGGCTTTAATAAATAGCGGCAGAATAAAATCATTAATACTTAATTCAGTTTCTCGGATTAAATCACGTAAGTTCGCTGAGTCACGAAGACGGCGTAGTCGTAAATGTGGGAATTGGTTTTTCATATGATGGATCTAAGTATTTTAAAGCGCAAACTGTACCCAAAATTGGAGTTTAAATCTAGTCAGCAATTCTCAAAGCTCTTTCGTAGCCTCTTTATGCTAGTTAGAGGGGATTTGTGGTGTGTTTTTCTGTGAATTTGACGAATAGGTTGCTTATTTGTGCTGTGCAATTGTTTGTTGGGAAATATGGGGCGCGCAAAAACGATGTACATTTGAACACTAACTTGGTAAACTTTGCTCAGTTGTAATTGATAAACAACTGCATAACGGTGGTTTTTCAGATTAACTGTGATGCTCACATTGCTTAGTTTTTTTTAATTGTTAAGAGGTTAAATATGTATAGTTCAGGTAGTAACGAAGATAATCCTAGTATGGCAACATCGCCATCTGATTTTATAGCGACCATTACTAACGCTCCTTGTTTCGGCATGGATGCTGGGACACTCGTAGATATCGCTGACTCTTTTAGTCGTACTATGGATGACTTTCATGACATGGCTCAGTGTATTTATGTTGAGAAAAACACCCAAGCACCAACGTTGAAAGATATCTATACAAACATCATCGAGGCACATCGTGTATTGTCTAATTTTATGATGTCTATTTGTAACAGCCTCACCTATGTAACTGACAATAAACTCTTTTGTAGTGATTTTGTTAAGCTAACAGGAAATATTATAAAGCCGCGGGAATACAATCTGAAGGACGAAGTCTTGCAACGGTTACAGGAAGAACTTGATTTCATAAAAACTTATTTGACAGAAAGCCCCACAAGTTACGGGCTAATAAACAGCAAGATGGATAATCTGGATAATCTGGAGATTCTGAAAGTTCAGAACGATCTTAAGGTAAATGTTCTGACTGTCCTTCAAGTGAACAGTAATGACAGGGCCCTTCTTCAAGCAGCAATTATTTCTTTTATGGACAAAAAGAATGACATACTGTTCGACTATAAGTGCAACCTTGATAAAATTAAAAAGCTGCTTACAGAAAAACAACCGTTCAAAGACGCATACCGCCCTATGATTTATATACTTCTGGTTGAGATTTTGAATATAGAACTACGTAACATAATGACAAAGGGAAATCACGGGGTATCTGTTGAAGATCAAAAACGCAGAGCCGAGATAGAAGAATTTGTAAATTTTATTGAAGATAACCAACCTAACTTTACTGGAACAGCTGAAGATCTCAGGATTATATATAAAATTCTTATCGAACATCTAAAATCTCAACTTCTTATCGCTAAATTTTCAAACATAAATGATGAAACAAATATTGAAGAGTTGTTCTGCAGCATGATAGATATTGATGTCCGTTTATTCAGCTTCCTGGATAAGGATTATAAGTCTTGCTTTAGTGACACAAAGTTTCGGAAAGATGATTTCTTTGACACATACCAACAGATATTTACTAATTATCTAGTGAATATTTGTACAGCCCGGTTAGCTAGAGTTAAGGATCAAGACGACTACAGACTGTTTCAAGTCGCAAAGGCGTACATGCAGATGCAACAATACAAAAATAAAAACAAAAGCTGGCTTGACTTAGAGAAAAAAATTACTGAGGCAGAATATAGTGTGCCAGAAGAGCAGCGTCAATCATTAACATTTTTTTCCGACAAATCAGATAATGAAAAACTTGAAGACTACAATCGCATGTTTGCAGAGCTTAAACAACGATTGATACAGTTAGTTAAAAGCGAGGATGAACAATCATCTAAGCTGCAGCTCCTAAAGGATTTTCGGTTTACATGCTTTGATGTTGATCTTTATCTTTATGATCATCAGGCACAGGCAGAGAGCAAAAATAGAGACAATTCTGTTAGTGAATCCACTAAACTTAATGATCTTATGTATCAATGTTTCTTCATTGCGGGGAATTATTTTCACATTGAGGAGTACCTGAAAGGTTGTAATTTTTCGGAAAGATTAAATTTTGCATATATAAACCCAGAGAACAGAGAGCACGTCGATGTAAGCATGACTTTTATACTGCTTTACGCCCGTGAACAGGTTGCTAATAATCTGGATAAAGATTATACCAATGCCGCTAATCTATCTTGGGAAGAAGCTTTGAATGTTTTAGCAGAGCCTTTTCTAGCTGCCGACTTTAATTATTTCTCCAACTTTGTCATGCCAACTCTGTCATCAAGGATAAAAAGCATTGTTGAGGAGAGGGTGGTTACTCGCCCAGAAGGCACTGGTTTCGAGCTTTTTGATGTAATGTGTAATATATTATGCAACAACAACAACAACAACAACAACAACAACAACAATAACAACAACAACAACGACGACGAAAATAATAACAATAACAATAACAATCCTCCTAGATTCGGCAGTTAAAGACGTACCAAAAATCACAGCCAATGATGTCGCGAGCATCATGTTGAGAATACGCAGTTAACTCAAGACTTGTGTATACGGCTCCCCAAACCCGCCATTTATTGGCGGGTTTGGGGAGCCGTATACACTTATTACACCTGAATCTGTTCTTGTGTATGGCATTCATCATTTTTTACGTTTAATTGTAGACTCACAAGCATCTTCTTTCGAATTGTTTGTATCCGTTTTTAACCGTTTCAATGTGTTTGACTTTTTAAAGAGTCCAGGTTTTCTGTCTTCGCGTTGCCTTTTCTCTTGAGGCATTTGAGCCGGAAGTGTTTTAGCCTGAGCTTTTAAAGCTGCTTTAAGAAGACTCATGTGCAGCTTGGTTATGACGCGAGCGTCTTCTTTCTTAACTGTTGCGATAGCTAAGCAAGCGTAATAATAAGAAAAAGCATCGAATGCTGCATCAGGATATTCAGCATAAAATTGTGTAAAGGAATCGTCATCAACGGTACTTTTTAATAACTCAGCGAACATTGACGCTTCGCCCTCCCTATTTTGCATTACTAACACCAATTCTTGTAACCAGGTATTTACCGTTATGCTATAGCGAGGATGTTGATGGCAGTGTTGGTATAATGTGTAGACAATAGAAAGATAATTTTTTATAACCTCAAGTCTGTTGGGGTAGATGGCGGTTTCGATAATTGATTTTAGATCAGGACATAATTGTTTAAAACAAGCATTTGCAACATTAGGGAGGCTTTGCGCATCATTCTCTAGTTCGTTATACAAATTTTCTAAAGTATCATACTTACACTTTTCCAAAAGCTTGTCGGCAAGTTGTTGTTGCCCATCTTTAACCATCGCTTCAAGTAAAGTTGTATTGTCTGCATTGCGGGTATTAAGCAGTTTAAAGGCTTTTGCGTCAAACAAACTATCCGCGAATTTGTTAAACGTATCTCTATCATGTTCATTGTTATATAATAAAGACCAACGGTTTTTATATTCGCCCAGTAACATAACGGCTTCTTGGATATATCCCTGATCGAGACAAGCGCTCACGACATCATTTACCATAGGATCAATATTCTTTGATATCACTAATATTTTTTCGGGCGACTTTATAAGTGTTTCAACGAGATACGCAACTCTAAGTTTTTTGAGCTGTTCGGAGTCCTTGCAAAAGTTAATACAATTCTCCTTCTGGCTAGCCGCGGCAAAATCTGACAGAGTATTGAGCT